>JBKHAG010000018.1:0-17387 GCA_046543005.1 Candidatus Woesearchaeota archaeon
TTGCAATAGTAAACTACAACATAAAAGAGAAAAAATTAGGAGCATTAGGTTGGATATACCAAGAAATAAAATTATTATTTTTATGCCCCTCATCAGCAAAAAGCATTCTACTGAGTAAAAATACTTAAAAAAGAAAAAAATCTATTCATTTTTTATATTTGAATATAACTCCGCTGGCGAGAGCAATCTTTTGTGCAACCTTTTTAGAATCATACACTCCTTTTACAAATTGTAAAACTAAACGTCTTGTTGTTGACAAGTTTGCAGATTGCTGTGCAGAATATTTTAAAAAATCAACAATAAACTCTTTTTTTGTTTGAGAAAGATATGTTTTTCCTTCACGTAAAACTAGACCAATATCATTGAGTAGAGGATCATATCGCGATAGACTTTTTTTGTGTTCTTTTATGTGCTCAAAAATTAAAGGATTACTAAGATGTGCTCGCCCCACCATAACGCCTCGCGCGCCCATGGATGCGAGTAAAGAATATCGCTCGTAAGAATCAACATCGCCGTTAAAAATTAATTCTAACTGTGAAAATTCTTTTGCCAGGTTTTCAAACACACCATATTGTGCAGGTTTTGTATAATTATAGCGAAGTGGTCGCGCGTGAATGTATACTTTTTTTATTCCACAGTCAAAAACGATACGTAAATACTGTTTGATTTGAATAGTGTTTTCATCTAAGCCCGTTCGTAATTTAACACTAGGGATGCAATGTGCTTGAGCGCATTGGTGTACTAATTCTTTGCATACTGTTGTAAAAGCAAGCATATCATGAAGTAGTCCACCACAAACACCTGCTTGTTGCAATCTGCTTTGTGGACAACCAGCGTTAAGATTTATTTCAACAATTTTAGGATGTAATTTTTTAAGAAGACAAACGCCTGTTTTTATTTCACTTGGGTCTTTTGCACCTATTTGAAAAATTGTTTTAGGTAAGTCTTGTTTAAAGCAAGCCATTTTTTGTTTAAAAAAATTCTCGTCGTAGTGAAGTGTAGAAATAACTAAAAGTTCTGAAAAGACAAAATCCGCACCGCGTTGTAAAAGAACATGTCTAAAAATTGCTGTGCTAAAGGTATTAAGCGGTGCAGCGTATAAAGGTACAGAGTTTGATAAAACAGACATTTTATTTTTTTGGTTCAGGTAGTGGAGGAATTTCTTTATTTTCAAAACAATATTCATAAAAATCACATTGTCCAGTTCGCCATTTACAAAGAGGGGTTTTATTTTTTTTATAATCAGCTATATCATCACTTAGTGTTGATGCATGAATTTGTTCAATATGAAATTTTGCGTGTTGAATTAACTCCTCAGTTACAGGAATTGCAAGTTCAGGCTCAGGAAATTTAACAAAATACAAACCTACTTCATCAGGAAGTTTATTATGTTTATCTTTGTAAAGTAAAGCATAAATTGCAAGTTGTAGTTTATATTGATCAGTTAATTTATTTTTTTTAGATGTTTTATAATCCATTAAACGAATTTTTCCATCGTGTTGTTCAATAACGTCAATAAATCCTTTCACATAATAATCCCACGATAAGTATTCTTCTTCGACAAGAGGAATCATTGCTTTGAATGCATCAACAAAAGATTCGCCTTTTTTTTGCATACGTTCTTCAATTTTGTCAACAATAAAATTAATTTGGTTTGCAATCATGAGTAAAGTATCATTATAAAACACTTCAATTTGTTCAGGAAGCATGTCAAGTTTGTCAAAATCGGATTTGAGATCTTTCCAAGATTTTTTAAGAAGCTCTTTTCCTACAATATGCAGGTCGTGACGATAGTTTTCGCTGAGCACTTCAGGAACTACCTTGTAAAGTGTTTCTAGCGCGTAGTGCGCTGCTGAACCTCTCACAAGATGAATTGAAGGTTTTGTCTTCATCTTTAATTTGTATTGATAATAATATTTTCGCGGACATTGAAAATAGATGTTAATAGAACTTGGTGATTGCATTCGTTTTTTTCCCATGGTATTTAAAGTAAAAAGGTTTTGTTTAAAAAACTATTGCGTGGTTGACCAATGCAAATAAACAAAAAAAATAAGTTTATATACTAAAAAAATAAAACATGAAAAAAATGAAAACAAAGATTATTAGTATTGATCAAAAAAATCCTCAAGAAGATAGAATAAAAAAAGCGTCAGAGATTATTTTAAAAGGCGGTCTAGTAGCGTTTCCTACAGAAACAGTGTACGGGTTAGGAGCAAATGCTTTTGATGAAAAAGCAATTGCTAAAATTTTTACTGCAAAGGGCCGTCCTCAAGATAACCCCCTCATAGTACACATTTCAAACAAAAAAGATATCTACAAACTTTCTTCAAATGTTAATGAAAAATGTCTAAACCTAATAGAAAAATTCTGGCCAGGACCTTTAACAATCATCTTAAAAAAATCAGATCTTATTTCAAAAAAAGTAACCGCAGGTCTTGATTCTGTTGCAATTAGAATGCCAACAAACAAAATTGCACTTGAACTTATCAAAAAGTCAACTGTTCCTATTGCAGCACCTTCTGCGAACAAATCATCAAAACCTAGTCCGACACGAGCAACGCATGTTTTAGATGATTTAAATAATAAAATAGATGCTGTTATTGACGCAGGAGAAGTTGACATAGGAATCGAATCAAGCGTCTTAGATCTTAGTGGTAAAACACCTCAATTATTAAGGCCCGGAAAAATAACTAAAAAACAAATAGAAAAAGTAATAGGAAAGGTAGAAGAAAAAACAAAGACTAAAAGACCTAAATCTCCAGGTATGAAATATAAGCATTATTCTCCAAACGCAAAAGTAATCATTATATCTAGCAAAAAAGAAAAAGAAACAATCCAAAAAAAAGAACCATATAAAAAAATAAAATTATTATCCTATTCTGATGAAACTACAATGGCACATAATTTATTTCACGATTTTAGAGAGTGTGATAAAGAAGGAATTCAAATCATCTTAGTACAGTCGATAAAAGAAAAAGATTTTGGCCAAGCAATAATGAACAGATTAAAAAAAGCAAGCGAAAATAAAAATTAGATATAAATTCTCAACAAACACCTAGTTAATTTATATAAAACTAAAAACAACTACAACCATTTATAAATAAAAAATCAAATAAACACCTTATTATTATTATTATTATTATTATTATTATTATTATTATAAGGTAGTTAAAAATATGCTTAAATGTACATGCTTTAAAATAGTAGGTAATAAAACAATAAACTAACTATAATTGGTTTTAAAATTTTAAAAATAACTCTTTACAACTTTGAATGGTTTTTCAATAAAAGGTATGAAACAAAAAATACTACAAAACCAACACGATGAGTAAATATAACTAAAAAACAAGAAGAAAATGTTCTACAAAAATAGAGTTTCAGGTCTTTATAATTTAACTTTTAAGGATTTACCAACAAGAGAAATAAAAAAACCTCTTACAAAATAATTCTTAAAATTTCTAACTAAAACATATGTTATTTAGCAAGATAAAATCCTACACCTGAAAAATACGTGTTCAAACTTTTTTATTTTTTCATATCCTACAAACATTTTTAAAAGCCTGCAGACTACGTATGGTCTATGGGCTATGAATTAATTGTAACAGAAAAGCCATCTCAGGCAAAAAAAATTGCAGAATGTCTTGCAGATTCTAAACCAACTATCAAAAAAGAAAATAGTGTAAGTTATCATATTATCACACATAATAAAAGAGATATCGTTGTATGTAGTGGTGTTGGTCACGTGTATTCTCTTAATGAAAAAGAAAAAAGTTTCAAATATCCTTCTTTTGATATTCACTGGATTCCAGCGTACGAAGCAAGTAAAAATGCTGATTATACTAAAAAATACATTACGGTTGTTAAAAAACTTGCAAAAGGGGCAACAGAATTTACTGTAGCAACGGACTTTGATGTTGAAGGAGAAGTTATTGGTCTTAATCTTATTCGTTTTGCTTGTGGGCAAAAAGACGCTCACCGAATGAAATTCTCAACACTTACAAAACCAGATGTTGTTGCTGCGTATGAAAAAAAACTTAAACATATTAATTGGGGTCAAGCAAACGCAGGTGAAACCAGACATTTTCTTGATTGGATGTATGGTATTAACTTATCAAGGGCTCTGACTACAGCAATTAGAAAGTCAGGACTCTATAAAACAATGTCTAGTGGTCGTGTGCAAGGTCCATCGCTTAAAATTCTTGTTGATAAAGAAAAAGAAATTCGAAAATTCATTCCAACTCCTTATTGGCAAATAACGTATGAAGGTAAAGTTTCAGGAAAAGCTATTTCTGCAAACCATAAAGAAGATAAATTTACAGATAAAGAAAAAGCAGATAAAGCTTTTAACAACGCAAATAAAAACGACGGAATCGTAGATGCTATTGAAAAACGAAAGCACCAAACAAAAGCACCAACACCGTTTGATTTAACAACTCTTCAAACTGAAGCGTATCGATCTCTTAAACTTTCCCCAAAAGATTCTTTGGCGGTTGCTCAAGAATTATATTCTAAAGGATATACATCGTATCCAAGAACGTCTTCCCAACAACTCCCTAAAGAATTAGGTCTTAAAAAACTTGTTGAAAGTTTAAAACGTCATCCCCTCTACAAAGACTTAGCGCAACGTATTTTGGATGAAACAAAACTAATTCCTAATAACGGAAAGAAAAAAGATCCTGCGCATCCAGCAATTTATCCAACAGGCATCATTCCAGATGAGTCGAAAATGTCTCCTCGAGAACTTAAAATTTATGATCTTATTGTACGACGATTCCTTGCAACATTTGCAGGTCCTGCAACTCGAGAAACAAATAAAATAATTATAGATGTTAACTCAGAAACATTCATTGCTAAAGGTACTCGAACTATAATTAAAGGTTGGCACGAATTTTATGGGCGACATGTAAAACTCGAAGAAGAAGAACTTCCTATTGTTAAAAAAGGAACAGTTATTTCATATAATAAATGCGAATTATTGTCTAAAATGACAACACCACCAAAGCGTTACACTCCTGCAAGTCTTATTAAAGAACTTGAAAAAAGAAATTTAGGAACTAAAGCTACGCGAGCTGCAATTATTGACACGCTCGTTCAACGAGGTTATGTAAGTGAAAAAACACTTGAAGCTTCTGAAATAGGAATTAAAACATCAGATATTATGCAAGAGTTTGTTCCTGATATTGTACAAGAAGATTTAACAAGAGAATTTGAAGAAGAGATGGAAAAAATACGCAAAAACGAACAAACCAAAGATAATGTTTTAGAAGCGGCAAAAAAAAATCTTATTAAAATTCTTAAGCAATTCAAAGAAAAAGAAACAAGCATTGGTAAAAAACTAAAAAGCTCACTTATTGAAACCCAAGAAGAAGAAAATACTCTTGGACCTTGCCCGGTTTGTAAAAAAGGAACTTTAATGATAAAATATTCTCCACGTTTTAAAAGCCATTTTGTAGGCTGTAACGAATATCCAGATTGCACTGCAACATTTTCTCTTCCACGAGGTACAAAAGTTCAAAACACAGACAAAGTCTGCCAATATTGTAATTTTCCAATGGTTAAAATTGGAACAGGACGAAGCGAGCGTATTGCTTGTTTTAACCCTAAATGTCCTCAAAAATTAAAAGAGGAAAAAGAGCAAGAGCACGATCCTAAAACAAAAGCAGCCCTTGAAAAACCATGCCCGCAATGCGGTTCTAAACTTCTTTTGAGACGTAGTATGTACGGCGAGTTTATTGGTTGTAGTAATTTTCCAAAGTGTAAGTTTACAGCGCAAGCTGATGGAACACCTAACGCTCCTAAAAAAAATAAAACTACGAGTAAAAAGACCACTAAAAAGACTACTAAGAAAAAAGTTGGTAAAAAAGGCACCAAAAAATCAACGAAGAAGACTACTAAGAAAGTAAACAAAAAAAAGGTTAGTAAAAAGGGTGCGAGAAAGTAAGCAACAATTAAAAAAAGTATAACAACCAACCCATAAACAAAGAATAAAGTATTATTTATTACAAGACATGCATCTACGATAAAAGTTTTTTTCAACAAAAGATGTAGGCGATTGTAATATTTTTTCTCCTAAACACTCCCTTTTTGAATTATAAAAATTCTTTGAAGAAAATGTATTTAAGTAGAATGTGTTGTTTATTATTTCGTTTGGTAATACTGCGTAGTTATTAAATTTCATAGTAAGAAAAACAAGGATAAAAGTAATTTAAAAAGGTTTCTCTAAATAGACCTTGTTTAAAATAGTGTACATCTGCATACTGCGTTTTATTGTTATTATTATTATTATTATCGCCTTGGAACAAATAACGGGCAGGCAGTAAACAGCTAAGCTTATAGCCAGATTACTGTTTTTGTTGTAATTGGCAGTATACATAAAGACTCATTTTTGAACAAGGCCAAAAATTAAGAGTTTGTTCCAAGTATTCAAGTTAGCTAATAACATATACGCTAGTATTACTTAGAATACAAGAAATTTTGAAAAAAAAAAGGAGGGAAAAAAAACACTTAGCATGAAGCAGTAGTTTTTCTATAATTTAGTACTTTTTGTATAATGATGGCAAGGTAGAAGTGTTACTCGCGGGACTCTTAGGAAAAACCCTGCAAATAATTAAGAAAGAAAACGAAAAATCGCGACCGAGGCCGCAATCGTAGTTTACAACAAAATATAGATATTTTGTCGCGTATACAATAATAAAGACAAAAGCAAACACATACTAATCCACCTTTGTCGTTTATTATTTAATCGAAAAAATAAAAAATCACTCAAAAACTATTTTCGTTTTTTTGTGGTACGCTTTTTAGTAGCTTTTTTAGCAGTACGCTTAGCTGTTTTCTTCTTAGCTGTTTTCTTCTTAGCTACTTTTTTCTTAGCTGTTTTGCGCTTAGCTGTTTTCTTCTTAGCTGTTTTCTTCTTAGCTACTTTTTTCTTTGCAGTTTTGCGCTTAGCTGTTTTCTTCTTAGCTACTTTTTTTTTAGTAGATTTTTTCTTAACTGCTTTCTTTGCAGGTTTTTTAGCTACTCGTTTCTTAGTTGCTTTTTTTGCAACTTTTTTCTTAGTAACTCTTTTAGCTGTTTTACGTTTTGCAGGTTTCCGTTTGGAAGCTGCTTTTCGAACAGTTCTTTTTTTTGCTGCCATGTTATAACACCTCGCGTAAAATATATTTTACGTGCGTTAACATATAGTTAACAAACTACATTTTGTATGTTATAGTATTTAAAGGTTTCTTTTATTAAGTTAAAATAAAAAATAAAAAAGTTTTTTGACAATATTTTTTAAACAAAAAAAGATAAAAAAATAAGTATAAAAAAATAAACCTTGAAAAGAGAAGAGAAAAAAATAAAAAAAGATAAAGTATGTAAAAGAATACATACAAAAAGAATAAGAAAAAAATAAAAATAAAAAAAGGAATAATTTAAAGTAAAGAAACAAATTCTTCAACAGATTTTAAAATAGTTTCACGAGCGCCAGAAACATAACGTAAACTACCTGCAACTGCATGGCCACCACCAGTTATTCGTGCAAAAGGTAGTTTTTTATGCAAAAGAGGTAAAAGGTCATGAATACTAAAGATTTCTTCATCTTGATCGCATCGAAATACAACTATTTCATTACTATGTACAATAACTAAACGAGGTTTTTTCTCATTGTGTTGTTTTGAAATCATTGCCGCGAGTTTTCCAATAGAAAAATAATCACCTCGTTGAGCAACATCTTCACCATTAAGAACAAAAACATCAAATCGCCCCCACTTTTTTTCTTGAGTAAAATGTTGTAATGCTTTGTTTACTTTTTCAGATTGATCTTCTAAAAGAGGACGATATAAATTAATTAATGCTTCACGTTCTTGTTGAGTTCCTAATAACAATGTTTCAAGAGCGCTTTTTGATGTCATAAATTTTGTTTGATAAATTTCATAGTCTACAAATAAAGCAACATCTTCTAAATAATCTCTATTATGATTTGATTGAGAAATAAACCAATTAGTAATAGCACTTTGACTTTTATCTGCTACCGCGCCAACTGCTGCTAAAAAAGGCTGTTTAGGTATATCATCTGCAATAAAACGTGCAAGTTCATACGCAAGCAAGGAAGCGCTAACAGCTGAGTCTAGACCAACTAAATAAGGGTTTACATGATACTCTACTTCTTTGCAAATAAGTGATTTTCCTTGTTCGTCAAGTTTTCCAGGATCATGATGATCTACAACGACATGTTTTGCACCAAAAATTTTTGTTTTTTTAATTGCAAGCACATCTTCACTCGTACTTCCATTATCTAAAATAAGAATAAGAGGAGATTTTAAATTAAATCGTTCTTGACGAGACAAAAATTGAGAAATATCTTTTGTTGCATCAACAATATCATAATAAGGTGTTCGTGAAGGCGTTCTTTGATAATAGTCAAAAAGTGCACGATCATCTTTATGAATAGAGCGCAAAACATTTTTTATTGCTTGTTCAATTTGAAATGCTGCACTAAAACCATCACAATCTGCGTGGTGAGTCACCAAAATAGGCCGGTGTTCAAAAAGTGCTTGTCGAATAACAGTTGCTGCTTCTCGTAAAGGTTTTTCTAATTTTTTCATATCTTGAACAGGACAAGAGACTGTAAGGTGTTTAGGTTTATTTTTTTTTGACAAATTTTCTTTGATTTGTTTTTCAATTCGTTCTTTAGTTGCTTGGTCTGCGAGCACGACTTGTTTTATTTTTCCTTGTAACTCATCATTGTATATATATTTTGTAAAGCGAAAAAGCGCCACTACACCTTTTTCTAATTCACTAAAGCCATTTTTTTTAAAAAAGCTCATTTTAAAGGATAATGAACCATCCCAAATAGTTACTAAAGTAAAACCATTTTCCATTCTAAATACGTCGTTAACGTATCCAGTTATTTCATAGACTTTTTCGTCTTCTAATTGAGAATTATGTAATTCTTCTATAGTATTAAATTTCATTTGTATATCTCCAATACGCTTCAAATTGCAAGGAGTAGAAAGCTGCATTGTCTTGAAATACTGTTAGAAAACGGTTGATTGTTTGCAAACCGTTTTTTGCAAAATTCAACAACAAAGTTTTAATTTTTCTTCTCTTGTTGGCTTTCTACACATCAAATTGCGTATTTATTTTTTATATGTTCAAAGTCAAGTAGATTGTGCAATTGTGGGTAAAAGAATCTTAGTTTCTTTTATTTTTAAAGATATCCATTTTCTTGCAAAAAATCCATTGCTTTTTTTTTATTATCTCGTAATTGCACTAAGTGATGTGCATCACTGTTTATTAAGATTTTGTTTGCGTAATCGCAAAGTATTCGAGCTCGTTGCTCACAAATTTTATCTCGCAAATAATTTCCGTTAAGTTCTACGGCGACGTCACACTCATTAGCCACGCGCACAACTTGTTGCACATCTATAAGTTTATCATTTTTATGCGAATGAAGGTGTGCAACACAAATAATTCTGTCTTTGTACATTTTAATCGCTTTACATAATGCGTCGGTTGCAGTTTTTAGATTGTCATCATATCGCCAAGGGTGAAATGAAAGTAAAAACCGCTCAGATTCAATACCTCCAATAGAAGCACAAACTTTGCCATCTTTATTTATTACATCTGCTTCTACAATAAAACCTACTTGTACATCATTATGAACGTTTTTCCATGTGTTAATAAAATTTCTAAAAGACAAATATTGTCTATTGCCAATTTGAGCATGATCTGCAAAATACAATTTTTTAAGACCTATTTTGCCTGCAAATTGCACCATTTCATCAACAGTATTCATACCGTCTGAAAAGTTAAGTGAATGCACATGATAATCTTCATCCAAATTAGGATTGAGAATTTGTGGTTTATTTTTTTGAATCATAAATTGTAATAAAGAAAGATACTATAAATAGATTATTGTTTTAAATACACTTAACAACACGTCGGACCATTCCATTTACTATGTCCAAAGTGAAATAATGCGTCAACACCTAGTTTTTCTATATGTAAAGGAATGTCGCATGCTCCAAAGTTACTTCCTGCCCAAATATAGACTTGAGCTTGCGTTTTTTTTACAATTGCATCAACTATTTGTTTTGCGTAAGGCATTAATCCTTCAGGAAGCTGAAGTGCAACTAAGGAATACTTTTTTTCAAGAATTATATTGCAAATTCGGTCAATTTCCAAATCATATTTTGATTCCATGGTGCAAAACGTCACAATAAGGATGTTTTAAAAATAAAAAACATAAAAAGAAAAAAACCAAGTCAAAAACCAAAAAGGTTTTCTCATGATTTTAAATATAAAGAAAAAAATATACAACAAAGTTACCAAGTTCACGTTTTGGCTTCGCGTGTGAAATTTTAACCGTCATCGGCACAGATTTTGCAAAAAATGCAAAAATGCTCACGAGTTGTTGTACTTTAAGGCGACGCAGTCGCATATTTTTTCTTACTCTTTATCTTCAGAGTCGTCTTCAAGGTCCTCTTCAGAGAGTTCGTTTGATTGTTCTTGCGCTTCTTCTTCACCTTTTTTGATGAGGTCAACTTCTTCTTCATCAAGATCTTTATCTTCATCGTCAATGGAAGTTGTTTGATCTACTTTAGGTGCTTCTAAGTCTTCTTCAGAAGAGGCGGATGGTGTGTCTTGATCTACATTACCAAAAGTTTCATCACCTTTATCAAAACCATCTGCAACGCCAGCCATAATATCATTTTCATCAACAGGCACGGGCTTATCGGATTCAACTACGTGTTCTTCACCTTTGTCTTTTTTACGAACAAGAACTTTTTGCGTAATTACACCTTCTTTGTTAAGTTTAACTTTAACATTTTCAGCAAGTCGCACAATTCTAAAATCAACTGATTTTAAAGGGGCAAAAATAAGAAGAGATTTTTTAAGACCTTTTTGTAAATTTCCATTAACAATGTCATCAAAAATTTGAGGAACTTCTTTGGAAAATAATTCTTCTCGAATATATCGTCGCGTCTCTAATCGAATTGCTGTTTGCATAGATTTTGTTCCTTTATTTAAAGTAACAACGAGAGGTTTTACTCGAAGAATTTTTCCTTCTTTAGTTTTTGCTAAAAAAGAATCTGTAATCTTATCTCGTCCTCGACGAACCATACGTTTGATTGCAGAATTGATTAAAGAATAACCAATAACTTGTGTTTTTGCTTTTCCATCTGTTAATTCTTTTACTCGAAAATGTACATTAACATTTTGTTTTCGCATTTTTCGAACAAGAGTTGAAAGGTTAGCTGTTACATATTTTCCTTGAACTAATTGAGAATCATTAACGTATGTTTCTCCAATAAGAGTTTCTGCAAAAATTTGCGGAGCATGAATTGGATACCAAACTTTCTTTTTTGTTTTTGGTTGACTTGTTTTTCGTGTTTTTGGAGCCATTTTTATATTACCTCATCGACCTATCGTTTTTCTCGTTGACGTTTTTCCTTACGCATTCGTTTTCGTTGCCATTTCCAACGCATTTTACCTTTCTTTTTCCATCGACTACTTGATCTTTTCATGTATTTCACCAATATTTTTTATTTTTTTAATAATAGTATATTATTTAATTTCGTATATGCAAATAATACAAAGCGCATAATGCATAATTTGATGTGTAAAAACACACATTTTTCTAAAATCTTCTTACACCAATAATATAGCATCATTAGATATAAAAAGAGTGCTCCGGCCGGGATTCGAACCCGAGTCCCTGGCTCGAAAAGCCAGGATGATTGGCCGGACTACACCACCGGAGCACAAAAACTACATAAGCTGTAGAATACTTGCCTTTGAATAGATTTTTTCTTATGTCGTCTTACCCGTAAACCACAACCAGATACGTTGTTTGGGTGGAAGAGAAAATATGCAACCCATTTATAAAGATAACGGTTTTAGCAGGTTGTATGAGACCTTCTCAGGACAAAATCAAAGAAGTTCACGACGAAATTGCTCGCGAAGCAAAAAGTGAAGAGCGCCACAAACACAATAATAAGCTGCCAAAAATATTTAAAAATCAACATATTATCAAAGGAATACTGGGAATTATCACGCTCGTGCTCATTATTAGTGTTTTTCTTATTACACCCCACTCTCAAGAAATTATTGGACGTATAGGAACTACCCAAATTCAAGAAGGCATAATTCAAGCTCAAAATATTTCAATACTATTTACTAATAAAAGTTCAACAAGCATGAACGATTTATACACTACATTTCAAGAAGAACAAGGCGTTGAAATGGCTGCGTGTATGATTGGAAGTGTACATAAAAATACCTACACTATTTCTCAAATACACATACCTCATATTGTTAGTCAAGAATGGAATCATGTTTCATTTGCTTCATGCCCAAGCGAAACAATTATTTGGTTTCACACTCATCCAAAGCGTAAATGTGTTACTTCAGATACTGATTACTACACGCTTGAAAAAATTCAAAGACAAAATAGCGATGCAATAATGATGATTATGTGCGAAGATAATAGATTTAGAATCATTAAATAAAACCACAAAGTTGTTTTTGCTTTTACCTTGACACAAATTTCAAAAACAAGGTGATTGTTTGTTAACTTTTTTACAAACCCACAAGAAACATAAAATGTTTCAACTAGGGTTTGCAATACACATTTTTTAATATTCAATAGTACTCGGCGTAAACATCGCTTTGACACATAAAAAACCAACAAGGCCTTAACAGAATAAGAATTTAGAGAAAACTTTATAAAAAAAGTCTCCAATCAAAGCACAATGAAAGAAATTAATCACGTAGCGTTTATTATGGATGGAAATCGTCGCTACGCAAAGAAACGAGGAAAATCTTCTCACTTCGGTCACAAGGCTGGCGCAAAAACTCTTGAAAATGTTTTAGAGTGGTGTGATAAAGCAAAAATTTCTACAGTCACCCTATTTGCATTTTCTGTTCAAAATTTTAAACGAAGCCAAGAAGAAAAAAATAAAATTTTTGACTTATTTGAAGACTATTTCTCTAAATGGAAAGAAAAAAAACAGCGAAAAGATATAAATGTTAAATTTTTAGGTCGACTTCATTTATTTCCTCAAAAGATTCAAAACTTGTGTAAAGAAATTGAAAGTGAAAACAAAGAAGAAAACACCAAAACGATACAATTTTGTTTTGGCTATGGTGGACGTGAGGAAATCGTTGACGCAAGTAAGGCATTAGCAAAAGATGTGCAAGAAGGAAAAGTTCTTCTTGAAGATGTAAACGAGGATACGCTTTCAAACTATGTATACTCATGTCTTAAACCAGACATCATTATTCGAACTGGTGGCGATATGCGAACAAGCAATTTTTTACTCTGGCAAAGCACATACTCAGAATGGTTTTTCATCGACACACTCTGGCCAGCTTTTTCTAAAAAAGAATTTGAATCAATTCTTAATGAGTTTCAACAAAGAGAGCAACGTTTTGGAAAATAATTTTTTACAAACTATTCTTTACACCAACACGTTTACAATACTGTTTTATCGGACAACTTGAGCACTTCGGACGAAGTGGCGTGCAGTGCGCTTGACCAAAACTTACCAACATCCAATTAATAGATAACCAATATGTTTTTGGAAGTTTTTTACGCAGACGCATTTCTGTTTCATAAGGCGTTTTTGTTCTCACATAGCCCCAACGATTTGTAATACGATGAACATGCGTATCAACACAAATTGCTGGTTTTTTAAAAGCCACAGCAACAACTAAATTAGCTGTTTTTCTTCCAACCCCTGGCAATTTCATAAGTTCTTCAAGAGTTGTTGGTAATATCCCCTTAAACTCATTCTCAAGAACTTTTGGCAAAGCATTAAGGTGTTTAGCTTTTGTTTTGTAAAAACCTACAGGGTAAATAAGTTTTTCAAGTTGAACAAGAGAAAGTTTAACAAGATCTTTTGGAGTGTCAACTTTAGTGAATAATTTTTTTGCAGCTTTTGCAGTCACATCATCTTTTGTTCGCGACGAAAGAATAGTTGCGAGAAGAATTTTAAAAGGATCTTTTGTTTGTGCATGGACAAGTTCAACAACTGGCGTGTGCAAGTTATCTACAAAAGGACGTAATGTTTGTAACACATTATCAATAGGAAATGTTGAAGTCATGAAAAATCAAATACTACAAAAACATATAAAGATTACTAAAACAATTCACCGAATGCCAAACTCTGATTTCTGCTCACCGCATGCTGTACAGAACCCTGAACGCGGTTCACCGCATGCTGTACAGAACCCTGAACGCTGTTGACTGCAAGCTATGCTGAACCCTGAACGCTGTAACTTGTTTATCTCGTGCCACAATAAAATATTTTATCAACTTGAACTTCACTTGGAGCAATTTTATTTCTATCAATAGGTTTGTTACTTGGTTCTTTAGTATTTTCTGCTCGAGCGAATTGACGATCGCGTTCTTGAGAAGCATTCTGATTACTTTTCATAGTCATCATAGTAGTGTGTAATTCTTTAATTGTTTGTTGAGCTGCACTAAGAGCGGTTTCAAGTTTTAACAAACGTTGATCAGTATAATTTTTATGTCGAGAAAAAAGTTTTTGATGGTTTTGAAGCTGATCTAAAAGATTGCTATCTTGAGAAGAGCAAATAATTGTTTTATTTGTCACAGGAGAAGACTTTTCATCAAGATGCTCTTGACCTTGAGGTACAATATGTTGCGCACCATCTCGAGTAATAACTTTAGTTGATTGTATTGCGTTGATTGATTCTGGTGTGAAGCCACAACTTTTCAATTCTTGTTGGGCTTTAAAGTCCTTAGGATATAAATCTTGATTCATGATGTTACTATTTGTAGAAAAGAAATTTATAAAGATTTCGTTAGCACAGGCTCGGTTATTTTTGTTATTTACTTAGCGCAAGCTCTCAAAATAAATAAAACATAATCAAAAAAATAATATCTTATGATAAAAGTATTACAATAAAAATAAAAAAAAATGCAGCAAGCAAATAGATTTTTTAGCAAACCAAGCAACTATCTATTTATCTATCTATAAGATATTCATCAATATATATTTTGGTAATAAGAATCATATAAGAAAGAAGAAGTGGTCCAAGCACAAGTCCTAAAATTCCAAAAATAGGAATACCCATAAAAATCCCTACAAGTGAAGTAAGTGGATGAATCTTACCCATTCGCCTTTGCATCCAAGGACGTAAAAAGACATAATCAATATTTGTGATAAAAAAACCCCAAACTCCAATTGCAATAGCTACAGGAATGTTATTTTGTGCAAATAATTTGAAAAGCATTGCAGGAACCCAGACTACAGGTAAACCAATTACAGGAAGTATAGCTACAATCATAGAAACAAAACCCCAAAGAACAGGATTTGAAACGCCTAAGACATAAAAACCTAAAGCCATAAAAATCCCTTGAAGTAAACCAATAAGACCTGTTGCGATAACAGTCGAGTTAGTTACTTTTCTAAACTCATCTATGATGATGGCATTATTTTTTTTACTAAAAGGCATATAACGTTTTACAACTTTAGCTAGGCGATTGCTATCAACAAACATATAAAAAAGTACAAAAAAGAATATTACTAAATTAATAAGCATAGATGCAGCATTACCTACAAAAGATAAAACCGAAGAAGAAATTTTAGAACTTATTGTTGAAGCTTTTTCTTGAATAAAACTAGTGACGTTTAAGTCAGGGAACCATTGATCAACAAAGCCCATACTTTGAGAAAGAGAAATGGAAACATTTGCAGTAGAAACTTCTTTTACAATCATTTTTGCTCCGAAAAATAAAGGAACAATAATAATTATTAAAGTACATAATAACCAAAGACCTGCACTAAGATAAGGAGACCATCCTTTGTCAACTAATTTTTTATGAAGAGTTCTAAATAAAAAGAATACAATAAATGCACCTAAAAATGCATTAATAAAAGGTTTAAGAGCAATAGCTAAAAATACGAGCAAACCAACAACGATTATTGTTGCAAAAATTTTTTTAAAACGCTTATCAGAATAATCACCATTAGTAAGATCAGGAACATTTTTTTTCGCAACAGAATTACCCTTCTTTGCAGAAGAGAATTTTTTAAAAAAAGTATTCTTCGCAGATTTTGATTTTGTAGAAGTTTTCTTAGACATTAACCCACCTATACCTATTCATAAAGAAGAAGTATTTAAACGTTATGGAAAAAGGGCGCTGTCCCAAAAGGTATAAATATGTATACTGCCTTGCAAAGAATTTTTTTAAAGCAAATAAGAAGAACTGTAAAGTTCGCACTTATAATCCTCGATTCAAAAATAAAAGCTATACGACCCAAGGCGATAACAAAAACGCACAGTATAGTAATGTGCACCATATGGGACAAGCCCGGAAAAAGAGGGTTTATTTTAAGTCTTCGGCTTAGCTAATAACATTTATGCTAGTATTACTTAGAATACAAGAAATTTCTAAAAAACAGGGGCATGAAGCAGTGGTTTTTTTATAATTTAGTACTTTTTTGTAATAATGATGGCAAGGTAGAAGTGTTACTCGCAGAATTATTAGGACAAACCCTAAAAAAAGTGAAAGATTTATATAATAAACTATAAACTAAAAGATTATGAAAAAAGCATCCACCTTAATAATAATCATAGCAATTATTCTAACAGGATGTTCACAAATGGACAACAACGATGAAAATGAAAAAATAATTCCTCAAAACGCAGAAATTAATTCATTTTCTGCAAACTATTATGCCACATATTCTTCAAGTGGTGGAGATAGAATTTTAAATATTTCTTATGAAGTAGACAATAATGAAATCGTATCTTGTCAAGGAACATACACAACGGCAACAATAGATGAAGAAACTACAACAGATTGTGAACTAGATAGATTATTAACACAAGAATATAATGTTCCCTTAGAATTAGTAACGCAATACTATTTAGGCAACGAATCATATTATAACAATCAAGGTAGATCTTATTATAATTGGTCAATAATTAATTAAAAATAACTACTAATAGCGATAAATCAATACTCATATAAATAACCTCTTATCTTTTTATTTTATGAATAAAAAAAATATTACTTCAATTATAGCGGCTACAATGGGTTTAGCTTCAATAATAAGTTCTTGTAATCCACCACACGAATTACCCTCCAATCATGAATATTTTCAAGGGAAAGCATATTTTACAGGATTTTCAATTCAAGAAGATACTATTTCTAAAATTCATTTTTCTTTAAAAAATAATGAGGAATATTCTTTTACTTTATCACCAACTAAAAAAAGTGTCCCTTATTATTTAAAAAAATTACAACACGCAAATGTTTCATTTGAAGCAAAACCATTAAAAGATACATTATCATACGCAGTTATTGAAGAATATTTCTCTATTAAATAAGAAAAAAACACAATAATTTTTAACTAAAAAAAAAAAAA
>JBKHAG010000019.1:0-17299 GCA_046543005.1 Candidatus Woesearchaeota archaeon
GAAGAAGAGTCTGAAGATCCTTCAAACTGGTTTGGTGAAAACAGCGCAAATATTGGTGACTACATGGAAGCTATGATTACAAGCACTGATGCGAGTTTATTTAAAGATCGTGTGAAAATCGCTCTTTTTGTTACTGCAGGTGTTGCAATTCTTGCTGGAATTACTATTTTAGTTGTTAGAAAAATTAACAACTAATCAAGCACAATTATTTTTCATTTTCATTTTTCAAAGGGGCAAAATCATACGATTTTGAGTGCAGAAAGATTCTACAGCCAATATGCAGGCAAATATGCAACTAAAATTATGCATTTATAAATCAATTATCGAAAGATTTATATATAATCTATTACCACCATACAATAGCAACAAACTATTTGTTGCGTGTACACATTAAAAAAATCAAACAAAAACACTCATGAGGGATTATTATGAAAACAAATTTTGGTAAAAAATTAAAAAAAGGCGCATTAACACTTACTGCTATTTTAGCACTAACAGGAGCAACAAAAGCAATCAATGTAGATGATGATGATCAATACTCAGATTCTATTGAAAATGTTATTACAAATGCAGGATTAGAAATAGATAATAATTGGTATCAAGGAACAAATATGACTGAATGGATCCATGATGATGATAATGGAATTAAAATTTTTGATAATGTTGACGATATCACAGGAGACGCTCTAAACGACTATTTAGGAACTCAAAAACTAATTTTAGTAGATAGTGAAACAATGACAAACCAAAATGCATATAATGAATTATGTGCAGATTCAACAAATAATCCTGAATACACACTAATTGATGCAACAGGAAAATCATTTGATGCTGTTATGAATGAAATAAACAACAAATTAGGAATCTCAACAATTGAAGAAAGTTTTCCTTATGTTGTGACAGGTCAAATGAATTCTGGCGCATATTTGGTAGCTCTTAATGAACAAACCCAAGACACCTTAGGAACTAGTAACTCACCTCTTTTTGGTTTAAATTTTAATCAAAACAATGATACTATTCAAGCAAGATTCATAGTTGATGGATATCCTGATTCACAAAATCTAGACACAATTATCGAATTATATTCAGGTCAAAATAATGTAGTTGATTTACGAACAGACCCTATTTTTACAGGAATTGATTCTTACAAAGAAAACGCAACAAGCGTATTTCCAAATCCTTGCACATCATCTGTAACTGTTGATTTTGACGAAACAGATGCTAACGGACGTGTTGAAATGTATGACATGCAAGGACGACTTGTTCAAGCAGACCAAGAACGAGCTGGTGAAGATATCCGACTTAACACCCAAGGACTCGCTCCTGGAACATATATTTTAAATATTAGTTCAGACAATAATCAAGGAGGCGCAACATATAAAGTTATTAAACAATAACTTTAGACGCTATAATAAGAGGTTACCAAGATGAATAAAAATCTATTACTTCCAATCATCGCACTTTTTTTAGTAGTAAGTGTAAGTTTCGCAAGTGCTTATGACGTAGATATTATGTCAATTGAAGCAAGTAATTTCAACTCAATGGTTGCAGGTTACGAAGGCGTGATTACAGTCACATTCAAAAACATAGGATCTAACGATATAAACCCAACAAACGGAGAATTCTTAGTACATTTTGGAGATGGAGAAACAGAAACATTTTCAGCACCAGGTCTTGCTCCTTTTAGTATAGGAAGTAAAACATTAACGCACAATTACGCAACTGTAACACCAAATTTAGAAATTAATGTTACATATATAGACGAAAGTGGAGAAGATGGAACTTTAGGAACTAAAATCAAAAATTCATTTATCGACGTTTTACCAGAAAACTTTGACTTTTCACTTCCAGACTTCACATTTTCAGGATATGAAAATACCCAAATTGTTCTTAGCGGAACAATGTATAACGACGGAAACACAAACGTTGAAGTTGGATTACGAGTTACAGATTTAGTCAAAGATGCTATGAGTCCAGAAACCATTTCAAGCGAAGATAATGTTGAAATCGAAATTATTGGTGAACCTGATGAAACAGCATTTTTCTTTTCTTCAACTCAAAAAACAATTGGATTAACTCTTAACATCCCTGAAGATCAAGCAACAGGAACATACTCAGGTACTCTTGAATTATATGATGCTAATAATGAAACTAACATTTTTGAAAGTAGTGACATTAATGTAACAGTAACAGGTGTTCAAACACCTACTAATAACCCACCTACTATAAATAACATTCCAACACAAACAGCAATCACAGGAGAAGAATTCACATTTGATGTTTCTGGCCACGCAAGCGATATTGACGGAGATAATTTATGGTATTACCTTAATGAAGATGAATCTCCTCAAGGAATGGATATTAACCACGCAACTGGAGAAATTTATGATTGGTTCCCTCAACAAGTAGGAACTCAAACAGCAACAATTATTGTTAGCGATGGAATCGAACAAGCAACAACAACGTTTTCAATTATTGTTGAAGAACCAATTGAATATGGAAATTTTGAATTTGATCTTGAAGAAATTACTCTTGGCGACGATAACCAAGAACGAGGATATGAAACAGATGCAGTTCAACTTCAAATTACTAACACAGGAGCTCAACCAATCACAAACCTTGACTACGAATTACTTTCAGTAGATAGTATTTTTGAAGAATCGGACTTTGAAATTGGACTTCCTAATTCAATTTCTGGAAACAACCAAGCACAAGCAAGTGCAAGGGTTTATGTTCCAGCAGAAAAAGATTCCAAAAGAAAAACTATTGCAATTTTAAAAATAACAGGAGATAATGGATATCAAGAAGTTTCACAAACTATTCCAATCACTCTTGAAGCTGAAAGTTTTTTAGAAATTCAAACTGGTTCAAACGATATTATTTTTGAAAGAAACAGTGATGAAATCGACAACGATGAATTTGTTGAAGGCGAAGAATATACACTTACAGTAAATATAGAAAATCTATATTCTTCAAACAACGAAATTGAAGATGTTTACTTTGAAGTTGAAGATACTAATTGGGATATTGAAGAAACATCAAACGAAATAGATTTAGACGATGGAGATGAATCTGATGACGAACTTTACGTTACATTCACTCTTGATAATGATCTTGACGACGACACGACTGATTTAACAATTAGAGCATACGGCGAAGATAAAGAAAATAATTTTGATCATTACGATGAATACGAAATCACTCTTGAACGAACTCAAGAAGATGATGATGTTCGAATTATGTCAGCTGAATTTGATGAGGACACTTTTTCAACGAAGCTACTTAGTGCAGACTTAGAAGTTGAAGTTAAAAACAAAGGTTTAGAAGAACAAACGCAAGTTTTCATTGGAGTTGAATGTGACGCATTAAATCACGAAGACACATATTGGGTTACAGAGGAAGACGATACCAGCGACGAATTTGAAAGTGGCGACGTTGCAGAAGAAAATTTTAACATTCCAATCCCAAGCAATACCCAACCAGGAGAATACGAATGTGAAGTATCTGTAAAAAGTGACGAAATGGAGGAACCTGATGTGGAATATGTTACTTTTACAATCACAGAAACAACATCCACAACAACCACTACAACAACTAACACGCAAGATTCACAATCAAGCACTAACACATCCACACAACCTACAAGCGGCGATAGTTCCCAAGGAATAATCAACCCAATACATGGTCAAGAAAGTGGTTTACAACGATTCAGTGAAAGCGACGGATACTTAATCATCTTAGGAGTTGCAGCACTTATTGCTCTTAGCGCCATTATCTTTATTTTGTTTGGTATGAAACCAGCAAAACCTAAACGAGTAGTTTATCAAGAACAACCTCAAAAAAAACATAGTGCAAAAAAAGCAACCAAAAAAACAACTGCTCAGCGAATAAAAGTTAAGTAATTTTTTGCTTAACAATTTATTTTTAATTTTCTTTTTTAATTTTTTATTTTATATGTATTAATAAAAATCTGCGAGTTAACATTTATGTCTTCAATAATCACACCAAAACATATTAAACCATATCAATCATTTTCTTTTGTTAAAAATACTCCAAAACTTGATATTGCAAGGTTAGTTAAAGATAATGGTTTTTTAGTTCCAAAAACGTACAAGCTAGAAGACTTAGATAAAGCTCGTTTTGAAAACCCTCATAGTTTTTTGTTTGCAAGAAGTGAATCACGATTTGAATTAACATTGCCTGTTAGCGATTTAGCAAATAGTATTTGTATTGATAAAGAAGATTCACAAAGTTCAATTATGGAAAAAATAATTAATAAAAAAACTATAAAAAACATAGAATTTTTAACAAAATTTTATAGAAATAATAATTCTTTTCCCTCCAAAGAAGAACTACAACAAAGCATCACAGCGTCTATTTGGGAATATATTCAGGGAATAAATCACACTATTTGGCAAGACCCTCACGAAGAGCAAGTTATTCATATTCTCTGCTCACGAGCAAAAGAACGAGAAGGCATGTATTCTAAGATTAAAAATAATTCTCTTATAAAACAAGTAGGGAACTTAAAAAATACAAAAAAAACCAACAAGGCTCTTATTTCATTAAGTAATACCTATAAAAGAATTTGTTCTCTTAATGAACTAAAAACACAAGAAACAGTTCCTATTTTAGAATGTCAAACTCGAGAACAAGACTACAAAAATTTCTTTTTACAATTTTCAAATGGTCCTAAAAAAGAATACAAAAACCCTCAAAAAAATCAATTGCAAAATCTTTCAAAACATAATTTGCAAGTCATTAACACAAATCATGTTCGAGGAATAAGTAATGGTGTTGAAGAAATAACTATAACCTATGCAAAGGTAAACAATTTAGTTCCCGATACAGGTTCTTTAATTCAAGAAAACTCATTTGAAAATGATCAGTTATCTCGATTTAAAAAATTTCAAGGAATAATAGCTCCTAAATATTATTTTGATATGGCTTTTGCCAACATTGCCGATAATCATTGTAATAAAAACAGTTTTATTTTTCCTCAAGTAAGTGCCATTTTTTCTCAATATCAAATAGACAAATTAATTTCGCAAAAAGAGCAAGAAATTGCAATGGAATATAAATTAGAAGGTATAAAAGATTCTAGCTTTAAGGCGTATTTACAAAGCGATGGAAAAACCGCCACTCTTTGGCGATCAGATATTTAAGTACTAAAAATAAAAAAGAATTCAAAATAGTAAAAGTAAACTAACAATTCAAAAATAACAATTCAAAAATAATATAAGGTAAATAGTTAATTTGAATATTTCTTTTTCCACATTTCTAAAAATGTATCAATACCTGCGTGAACTAAGCCTAATTGAGAATTTGCTTGTTCAATTAAAAAAAGAAGATGTTTGTGTGAAACTAAAAGTTCTCCTTTGCGCACAATAGGTGTTGCAATTTTTTGAGTCCCGTTAAGCTCAATAATAAAGCGTTTTCCCATTGCAATTATGCCAGTATGTTTATATCCATTGAGTTGTGCAAACACCAATAATTCTTTTGCTTTTTCAAGAGTTCTTGCACATATATGTAAAATAAAACTTTCTTGTTTAAACCAAACATTTTGTTTGGGCAGTGTAGTGTGTAAAAAAGGTTCTAGTTGTTCATAAGAAATTTTTTCATGAGAAACAACTAACCAGTCAGCAGTATATTTTTTTGTAAAATCTTGGCAAGTAAATAAAGATATTCTTCCTGAACAAGAGGATGTTGTATAATAATCAGGATGTTTATTTATTTCATCAATCAAAGTAGATACTCTTTTGTCAACACCTCCTTTTTTTGACTTGTCAGGTTTATATAGCGCGTCTAAGTATTTTTGTTTTTGCTCATCAAAATTCATGAAAAAAAAGAAGGAATTACTGCTTAAAAAAGTTATGAAAATATCTTAAAAAAAAAACCAACGAGAAGAAAATAAAAAATAATTAAAAACTAGCAAAAAAATAAAAACCAGTAACTTATGTAATAAAATCTACATGATGTTTACAATAAGTGTTCCTATAAGTAAAAGAAGCATGAAAATTCCAAATGCTAAAAATGCTCCAAAAATAATTTTTTGTTGTCGCTTTTTCTTTTTTGAATAATATCGTTTTTTTCGGCGAAGTCGTTTTTCTTTTAAAATATCACTTTCGTTTTTTACACGAAATACTCTAATTGGCGCGTTTGAGCCTTTTACTTTTCGTTGTCCAATGTGTTGATATTCGATTTCGCTTCGATTCATTGCAAAATATACAGTTTCACTAAAGACTACATCGCCAGGTTTTGCTAATTCTTCAAGACGCGAGGCCATATTTACAGGATCTCCATAAACATCACCATCTCGCACCATTACTTCGCCTGTGTGAAGCGCTACACGTAAATAAATTGCTTTTTTAAAACGTCCTGTTTCATTTAAATGCGCGCAATGATTTTGTAGTTCAATACCACATAAAACTGCATCTGTTGCTGTTTTGAAAGTAATTAAAAATGCATCACCCATTTTTTTAATTATTCGTCCAGCAAATACTTTAGTTGCTTTTTGAATCATCCCATCAAATGTATCGTGAAGTTTATCAAATTCTTCTCGAGAGAGATCATTTGTTGTTTTTGTATAATCAGTTATATCTACAAAAAGTAGTGTCAATAATTCCGAATGTGATTTTAATTTGCGTCCCATTGTCTAAGTACCATGACTGTATAGTAAGGGATTGTATAAGTTATTTATAAAGCTTTCGTTTATGTTGTTACTTTAAAGTAGTGTTTTTTAAACCGATGCTAGCTAAAAATAACTAAACCACATAAAGTAATAAGAAATAAGAAAAGAAAAAAAGAAAAATAAATAAATCTAATGTAGTAATAACGCATTAAAATCTATTCTTTAGCTACGTTAACCGCTTTAGGTCCTCGATCGCCTTCTTCAACATCAAAAGTTACAGAATCGTTATCTCGAAGTTCTACGCCTTCAGCAATACCGCTAATGTGAACAAAATATTCTGTTCCATCTTCAGCTGCAATAAAGCCAAAACCTTTGTTATTGTTAAAAAATTTAACTGTTCCATTCATAGGATAAACACCCCTCCAAAATAGTAATCAGAAAGTGGTAAACTATAATTCGCTATGCGGACATTCGTGTTACTGTCCTGATTCTACTCGTTACAGATACCTTCACGTATTTAAATGTATGTATTTTATGGCCTTGTTCAAAAAGGAGTTTTTATCTACACTGCCAATTACAACAAAAACAGTAATCTGGTTATCTGCTTACTTGTTCATCGCCCGCCTTGTTATTTGTTCCAAGGCGATAATAATAATAATAAAAAAAATAAAAAAAATAAAAATAATAAAAATAAAATAAAAAAGTTAAGTAAGAATTAAATATATTTATGTCGTGTATCGCTCATTTTGATGCATTGCTAAAGGCAAATATACAGTTTTTTCCTCATCAATTAAGCGTTTAATTTCCTTAAAATAGGTTGTTGGATCATCTTTAACATGAACAATATCTTGTGAAGGAAGGCCTACAAACTCTGGCGGCATTGGCTCATTATAAGATTTTTCGCCTGCAAAAAAAGCATCAAAGTCAATCCATGTTTCCCACACACCAGTTAAGGAATCAAATAAAGATTTTTTTGCAAGTAAAACTACTTTAGAAGCGACGTGTTCACTTACCAAACCATAATCAGGTAAATGCTCAAGTACACGTTTTGCAAAATCAACAACTTCACAATGATGAGGCATTGCTTCTCGAGGAAGGCGTGATTGACTTGCACCTACGTGCATGTATGCTTTTACTTCGATAATATCAGCATTACAACGATGAACCATATCTGCAAAAATATCTTCATGAGTATCATTATATCCTTTCATCATAGTTATACGAACAGCCGTTCTAAAATCTTTTTTTCTAACGGCATCTAAACTGTCATTCCATCGTTTCCAATAATCATCAAATAAAGGCACGCTTATTTTTTTCATCATCTCAGGAGTTGTTGCGTCCATTGAAAGATATAGCTGTGTTGCTCGTTTTAAATGTTTAATCGCGTCAGGATATTGTCCATTTGTTACTACAAAAGTAGACATGCGTTTTGAATGACAAATATTAATGAATTCATTTAATTTAGGATAAATAATTGGTTCTCCAGTTAATGAAAGCGCGACGTGTCGAACAGTTTTTGTTTGCTGGTAAGCATCTTGATCTACTTGATCATTTCCGCCAAAGCCTTCTAATAATTTTTCTTGAGCATGAATTGAACCATCAAAAATAAATTGAGGTTCATCAACATCCCATCCCCATGTTGGAGCAACAGGAGATTTATAATCTCGCCAGCAAAAGATGCAACGATTTGCACAACTTAAGCTTGTTGACATTTGTAAACATTGTAAAGTATTAATACCATAAAATTTGAATTTATAACAACCACCTTCACCTTTAAGAAGTTGTTTGGTCCAACCACATACTTTTACAGTACTGTGACTACCAACCATTCGGTATTGTTGCTTTTCTAATTTTTCACGATCCTCGTTTGAAATCATATGTACACCTTGTATGTAAAGAACAAAAAAGTTTATGCCTTATAGCAATATCAGAAAAACAATCGATTTAGCAATTAATTCACAGTAAACAAATACTGTTTTTTGCTGCGTGCCAAAAACTCTTAGTTTTTTAGCACATGCAGATGGTTTTTCCTAAAATGCAATAACGAAGCTTTAAAACACTTCACATAAACATTAAAGTTCTTAATAAAAATAAAAAAATAAATATATTGTGAATACAAAAAATAACTAGTTATTCTTCTTCACCAGATTTATTTTCATCATAAGTATCTTCATCAAAATCGCGATACACAACGCCTAATTTTTTTGAAATAACACTTCTTAATTTTTCTAATTGTCCTTGATGAAATTCTTTTTGTTTTTCTATAAAAATTGCTAAATCTTTACAATCATCGCAAATACACATCTGAGCAATTTGAGAATATGCTTCTTGAAAAGACATATTATTTTGAAGAATAATGTCACAAATATCTAAGATGTTTGCGCCTGAAAAAATATCTAAAAAACTAAAACGTTGTGTAAGTTCTTTGAGTTGGAGAGCGTCAAATTCTAAAAAACATTTTTCAAAAGAAAACGTTTTTTCTCTATGATCAATTTGTTCTCGTAAAATCAAACTTAATTCTTTTTCAACTTGTTCACCTAAATCTTTTTCAAGTAAAAGATGATATAATTTTTTTTGTGTTGTTTGAGAGCTTTGAATTTTTTGCAAACATAAAAAGACAAGTTCTTGATGAGGGGTTTTTTCTTTTACTTTTTTTTCTTCTAACATAGTATTCTCCTTAAAAAACAATTATAGTTCTTCAAATATAATTTCTTTGTTAAGTAATCGTTTAAGTGTTCCTGCAACTGCAGTAAGAGGAACGCGTTTTTGCTCACCAGAATCACGATCACGAATAGTCACACAATTATCTTTTTCTAAAGTATCAAAATCATATGTTATACAATAAGGAGTACCTTGACTATCAGCTCGAAGATAACGTTTTCCTACACTGCCACTTTTATCGTACCAAACCACAAAATAATCTTGTAATTCTTTGTAGAGTTCGTAAGCTTTATCATGTAATTTATTTACTAAAGGAAATACACAAACAGGAATTGGAGCCATGTGATAAGGAATTTGTAAGGTAGTTTTTCCTTCATTTTTTTCTTTTGTTTGATAAAATAAATCAAGCAAAGCAAATGTTGGCCTATCAGTTCCAAAAGCAATTTCTAATATGTGAGGAATTTCTTTTTTACCATCTTCTTTAACAGCCTGCAGTTTTGTTTTAGAATGCTTTGCATGAACGCATAAGTCATAATCTTTTCTATCATGAATACCACACATTTCAGTCCAACCAAAAGAAGGAAGATTAACTTCTAAATCCCATGCGTCTTCGGCATAAAATGCAAGTTCATCAGGATGATGTTGTCGCAGACGAATTGCTTCTTTAGGAATACCAAAGGAAATGAATACATCATAAGCAAGAGCAAGCGTCCATGCGTAAGCTTTATTTTTTAATAAACCTTTATCGAGTACTTCTTTAAGTGTTGGTTGTGAATCAAGGTTTGTTAAAATATTTTTGAGAGGATCTTCTTGGTTTTTTGAGCTCCATAAAGGAAGTCGTTTATCTTTAACATCAACAAAACGTTCAAAGAGGTGTTTTTGTTCTTCAAACAAAAAGAGTTGTGCTTCTGCTTGAGTAAATTCTCTCATTCGTAAAAGGAATTGGCGAGGACTAATCTCATTTCGATAGGCTTTTCCAATTTGAAAAACACCAAAAGGTAATTTATCCCTAAAAAAATTTAGGTATCGCAAAAAAGGAAGGTATGTCGTTGTTGCAGTTTCAGGTCGATTATATGCTTCCCTATTTGCACCTATAGTTGTTTTCATCATCAAATTATGTTCTTTAATTTCAAACACAAATCCTTGTCCTGTAGCTGGACTTAAAATACCATATTTTTTTATTAAAGCGAGAAGTTCTTCATTACTTGCACTATCTAAAAGAACGCCTTCTTCTTGAGCGTCAATATCATGCTCTAAAAAATATTCTTCAATTAAATTATCTGCGCGAAATACATTTCCAGCAGTATCTTCAATAAGAGGATCAGTAAAATTACTTAAATGACCTGATGCGCCCCAAACTTCTTTTGGTAAGACAGTCGGGCATTCAACTTCAAAAAATCCTTGCCTTTGAAAGACTTTTTTAATCATTACTTCAATATTATTTTTTACAAGTTTACCTAAAGGGCCATAATCATAAAAACCTGCAAGCCCTCCATAAATTTCTGGAGAAGGACCGTATACAAAGCCTCTATCATACATGAATGCTGTAACTTCTTTTAATCTCGTAGATCGTTGTGATGTTGATGATTTCATAGCTAAAGAGCAAGAAGGGGCGTCTTATAAATATATCGCCTACAACAGACAAGCAGTGAACAAAAAACAGTGATTCGAAACAAAAAGTAATCAAAAACAAACCTAAAAACTATTTTTTATATAATACGTGATGATTCCAATAACCATCTTGAGTGGAAAGTTTTTTTGACAAACAAATATCTTCTGTAACTTGTGTTGATTGTGAAAAATCAAAACCAATAAAGCGTTCAGTTAAAGAAAAACGCGTTCCAGATTTAAATTTTTTAAAAAAAGTATCTGTATCTTTAATCATATTTGCTTGAACTACATTTGAATCACAAAAATAATGATCAAAAACATTTGAAAGGTATACTTTATTAAAAGAAGAGTAATCAATTGAAAATCCTAAAGGAATACCATTTATTTGACTTAAAGCAGTTTCTAAATCAAGATTTAAAATATCGCCACAAATTAGTTCTAACAAATCAAGATGTTGCAAAACAACATCCACATTCATTTCTTGCATAAATTTATTGCGCCAAGAAACATTTTTATTTTTTAAAAAACCAAAAGATTTAGGGACGTGTATAGGAGAAGGTATTTTTTTAGCGAGTAAATAGTTTTTTCGCAAATGACAATATTCGATTTGGTCTTTATCAATATCTACTCCAACAACAGCCGCTTTTTGTTCTAAAAGCATTAATGGTACATCTAAACTTGCAGCAACACTAAAAACATAATCGCCTTTTTGCGGTGCTAAAGCTTCTTTGAGTGCATAAATATTTTCGTTTGTGCTTGTGTAAATAGGAATATTCATTAAGGCAATCAAAAAAAGAAAAAAATAACTAATTTATAAATATTACTACTATAAAGTGAATTATAAAACTACTTTTTAAAATAAAACAAATCTAAAACAAATCAAATACACATAAAAAATGAATAAACAAAAGGTCAAAACAGATAAACCATTGACCAAACTCTGCACGCCAAATTAGGCGTTACCTTTAAAAAGAAACTTCCTCTTACGATGTGTGATATATATGATAACAATAACATTTCCTGACGGATCACAAAAAGAGTTCAAAGCACAAAGCACAGGCATAGATATTGCAAATTCAATTAGCGAAGGTCTCGCTCGGGCAACTATTGCAATTGAATATAATGGCGTTCTTATGGATGCTACTCAGCCACTCACAACGTCAGGAAAGATTCGTCTTCTTACATTTAATGATAAAGAAGGTCAAGAAGTATTTAGACATTCTAGCGCCCATCTTCTTGCTCACGCAGTAAAACGGCTTTATCCAGAGGCAATTGCAACTATTGGACCTGTTGTGCAAGAAGGGTTTTATTATGATTTTGACAATTTAGATATTGGTTTAGAAGATTTAGAAAAAATTGAAGCAGAAATGAAAAAAATCGTTAAAGAAGCACTCCCTATTGAGCGTATCCAATATGATTCAAAAGAAGAAGCACTTGTTGCGTTTAAAGATAATCCTTACAAAATTGAACTCATCAATGAATTCGAAGATAATCCTACGGCGTATAAACAAGGCGATTTTATCGACCTTTGTCGAGGTCCTCATGTTTTTAATACAAAACAAATTAAAGCGTTTAAATTAATGAAGCTTGCTGGCGCATATTGGCGTGGCAACGCACAAAATAAGCAACTTACGCGTATTTATGGAATTAGTTTTGCAGATAAAAAAGATCTTAAAGCACATCTTCATTTACTCAAGGAAGCTAAACGTCGAGATCATCGTAAAATCGGAAAAGAACTTAATTTATATTCCTTTCATAAAGAAGCCCCAGGAATGCCTTTCTTTCACGACAAAGGAACATTTATTTGGAACACACTTGCAGATTACATGCTTTGTGAAATGAATAAACGAGAGTACGAAATTAATAAAACACCACTCATCCTCAATAAAGAGTTATGGTTACAATCAGGTCATTGGGATCACTATAAAGAAAATATGTATTTTACTAAAATAGACAGTGACGAGGAAAATTATGCTGTAAAGCCAATGAATTGCCCAGGAAATGTATTAATTTTTAAGACAAATAGATATTCATATAGAGATTTACCTATTCGTGCAGGAGAGTTTGGTCTTGTTCATAGACACGAACTTTCAGGAGTACTTAGTGGTTTATTTAGAGTGAGAGTTTTTACGCAAGACGATGCGCACGTATTTTGTACGCAAAAACAAATGAAAGACGAAGTAAAAGAACTTCTTGAGTTTATCGACAGTATTTACAAAACATTCGGTTTTGAATATACTATGGAACTATCCACTCGACCAGAAAAAGCTATGGGTGATGAAAAACTATGGGCTCTTGCAGAGACCACGCTTGAAGAAGCACTTAAAGAAACCGGTCGTGAATTTAAACATAATCCAGGCGACGGGGCATTTTATGGCCCAAAAATTGATTTTCATTTAAAGGATGCTATTGGTCGAACATGGCAATGCGGAACTATTCAACTTGATTTTCAAATGCCTGAAAAGTTTGATTTAGTCTATGAAGGCTCAGATAGTCAAAAGCACCGTCCAGTTATGCTCCACAGAGCAATTTATGGCTCTTTTGAACGATTTTTAGGAATTTTAGTTGAACATTACGCAGGAAAATTTCCTTTATGGCTTAGCCCTAATCAAATTAAAATTCTGCCTATTGCAGACCGTCATGAAACTTACGCTAAAGAACTAAAAAATATGTTTGTTGACAAAGATTTTAGAGTAGATATTGATGCGCGTAGTGAGTCTGTAAACAAAAAAGTCAGAGACGCGCAATTAGACCAATATAACTACATTTTGGTTGTTGGCGATAAAGAAGTCCAAGATAAAACAGTTTCTGTAAGAACGCGTAGTAACGAAGTTTTAGGTGCTATGACATCTGCTGAGTTCTTAACTAAACTTAAAGAAGAAAAAAAGAATAAAATTCAAGAAAACCAAAGTTAGCTAAAAGTATTTTTTAATGTAACATTATTTTTTTAAGTTACTCCTTAAAAGTGACAACTTAATAGAAATATTTATATACTAGTTCTATGTTTATACTTTATATCTATACATGAAAAAATACACGCAATAAAAATAATAGATACTAAAAGGTGCTTTATGCAACAATACATAAAATCAACAACATTATTTAATCATACAAAAGACTTTATGCTTAAAGCAAACAAGGAGCTTATTGAGCGAAAAGAACAAGGAGAAATATATGATTTAGTTAATATACACATACCAATTTTACAACAATCAACATATCAAACACTACGTGACAAAAAAATATACAATTAAAAAAAAAAATGTATGGAGAAAAACAATATCAAACATTAGTGGAACGACTTCATCAAATTCCCGACTCTCAAAAACTTGAATTATTTCCAATACCATTAGGCGTTGTTTTTATTAACGAATTTCTTGCAGACAACCAAAAAACAATCAATTTAACAAAACAACAAAGAAAATATATGAAAACAATTGTTGAAGCAAAACTTTTTGATGCAGAACAATTTAGAAATCAAGCAACCCTTCAAATTATAGAAAAAGTCGAACCTCGAATTTATCAAGCAAATCAATTCAAACTCAACCAAGGAAATGAAGAAGACGTACTAAAAGAAATTGTTAAACCATCTTCTTGGAAGGAAAAAGATAAAAAATTACTCGCAGAAGAAGAAAAACAACTCAAACGAACCCAGAAAAAAAATGGTAAAAGCGACAAAGGAAAAACACCAAAATATGATGTAATAACTGCGTTTTTAAAAGCTCAAAGACATTTTGATTCAAATTTTAATGATTATGATCCATCTATAAGCAGACTAAAAAAACATGCAGTAGATATTGACATCATTAATTTTGATACTAATTCAAAAATTTTTAAAGCAATTCAAAAACAAAAAACTCTTGGAAGTCTCGCTGAAAAATATGCTCTTGAAATGGCAGGAATGTATAATAAAAATGAAAATCCTAGTTTTGCTGATATGAGAAGTATAAGCATTAATGATTCTCGAGGTCTTTGGATAATCACGCGAGAAAAAATTAATATAAACAATAATTGCCAATATAATAAAAGCACATTAAACAAATTAAAAGAAGAAATATTTCACAATCAACTGTTTGGTAATTCAGGCTACCAAAATTTTTACAGACAAGATCACAATAAAAACATAACGCAAATGTATATTTTTCCCAGTGAAATAAACAATCCCGTACAAAATGGACAATACCATATTTTAGCAAACGAATTTCCATCACTAGGCCATAATCACCTTGTATTTAGTTTACACATTCAAGGAGTATACGCAGCAGTAGAAGCAAAACTATTTGGTCAAAAAAGCCATCGAGCATATAAAGACCGACAACTAAAAAAACAAAAAGAAGTATTAGCAAACTTACCTAAAAATACGCGTCTTCAACTTTATGATGGAAAAATGAATCTTTTAGAGCTTTTAGGAGAATAAGTGTAACTAAAACAAAAATATCAATAAATAAGGTTTTTCCTAAGAGTCCCAGCAGTAACAATTCTACATCGCTATCATCAATGCAAAAAAAACACCAATTCACGCAAGTTTTTTTTCAAAATTTATTGTATTTTAACTACTACTGGCGTTGTTGGAGTAGATGGTATTGGTTAACTCAAAGACTTAAGACAATGCCCAATAACCAACAAAAAGGCCAAAACTGTTTTGCTGTAATTAGCAGCATACATAAAGACTCATTTTTGAACAAGGCCAACAAAAAGCAACATTTATAAACAACCCATTGTTTTTTTAAGTGTTCTTGTAGTAACAAAATAAATAGTAAACCAAGAACACATATTTTGCATGATACGAAAAAGTGCACTATGCACAACTTCAAGACATGCAATATCGTAGCAATACGAGGTTATACAAAGTGATATACACAGTAGATCAACAACAATTAGTTCTAGCTTTAGCTCAAGAACTAAAAAACCATATTGAAATGCCACAGTGGGCTCAATTCGTTAAAACAGGATCTCATCGAGAAACTCTTCCACGAAATGCTGACTGGTGGTATATTCGAGCAGCATCAATTCTTCGACTCTGTTACAAACAAGGTCCGATTGGTGTAAATAAGCTTCGAACACGATACGGTGGTAAGAAAAACCGAGGCGTTCGTCCCGATAAATTCGAACTTGCTTCAGGTAAAGTTATTCGAGTAATTTTGCAGCAATTACAAGAAGCAAAACTCGTAGAACAAGTTACAGTAAAAACATACAAAGGTCGAAAAGCAACAGCTCAAGGCGCAACAATTATTTCAAAATCCGCTAAAACAGTTGCAAAAAATTCTAAGACATCTAAACAAGCTCAAAAAGAAACTACACAAACAAAAGCTCCAGCTAAAAAAAGCGAAGCTAAAGAAACAAAAAAAGCTACAGAAAAATCAGAAGACGTAAAGCCTGTTAAAGAGGAAAAGTAAAATGGCAACAAATATTCATTTTGCAAAAAAGAAACGACTAGCAAAGCTTGGTCGGCGAACTCGTTGGGCACCTTTTTGGATAATACCAAAAATTTACGGCCCTAGTAAACAAGTTCATCCTGGACGACATACAGATATAAAACGTTCATGGAAACGTGGCAAAACTAAAGTATAGGTGAAGAAAATGACAGAAGAATTAAAAAGAAACTATGTTATACCTCTTCGTCGAGGTTTTGTAAATACTCCACGACACAAAAGAACAAATAAGGCTGTTAGTGTACTAAGAGAATTTATTGCTAAACACATGAAATCAGACGATATTAAAATTGGTCCTAAACTTAATTCATTACTGTGGGAAAAAGGAATAAAAAACCCTCCAGGAAAAGTTAGCGTTACCGCCAACAAAGACACTCAAGGTACTGTAAAAGTCGAGCTTGTAGGTGAAAAATATGTTGATTTCAAACAACAAGAAAAAGTAAATAAAAACGCTTCATTTAAAGAAAAACTTCAAGAAAAAATGAAAGCTGGTAAAGAAACAGAAAAAGCTGAAGAATCAAAACCAGAAGAAAATAAAGAAACTAAAGCTCCAGCTAAGAAAACAAAAAACACAAAAGAAGAAAAAGCTGAAGAAAAAGTTTCCAAAGAAGCGCCTGCTAAAAAAGAATCATCTGAATCTCAAATAAAAGAAGATAAAGAAGATTCTAAAAAAGAGCAGTAAATTTACTTATTTTTTATTTTTTTTATTTTTTGTAAAAACCACTCGATAACATTCTTTAATTTTTAACAATGTTTTTATTTTATATTATCTCATTTACTCCTGTAACACACAATTCTTTATTTAATAGGAATATGTTAAAATAATATAAAAAAAACCAATAATACTATTAAAAATAACGATAACAATAATAGAAAAAATATAATTATTTTTTAAAAAAATGATAGTTTCTCAACTTCTTCTTTGCCTCAATAAAAGCCAACTGCTCCTCTAACTCACCAAGAC
>JBKHAG010000003.1:0-53963 GCA_046543005.1 Candidatus Woesearchaeota archaeon
ACAATTAAAATTAACACATTAAAATAATAAAACGGGCGGCGCCGGGGACGTTCAGTATAGAACGCGGAATGCAGGCCATCGGCGTGCAGATTGTTTCTATTCTTTTGAACCCCGACTAGGGGATACCAGCAAATACCAGCAATATATCAATTAAATAGCCACTTGCTGATACTTTCCACAGTCCCCTGTGCTAACCAGGTTACACTAACGCCACCGCTAGGTTGTATGCAGGAAAAACCAATTTCTTTTTAAAGCTTGCGAGAATACTTATGAATAGATTTTTTGGGTGAATATATGAATTACAAAGAAATTGAAGCTAAATGGCAAAAAAAGTGGGACGATGAACAAACCTACAAGGTTGAAAAAAATGATAAACCAAAATATTACATTTTAGAAATGTTTCCCTATCCTTCTGGAAGCGGACTTCACATGGGTCATGCTTTAAACTATACTATTGGAGATATTCAAGCGCGGTTTAAACATCTTCAAGGTTTTAATGTTTTACACCCTATGGGTTTTGACGCTTTAGGCTTACCTGCAGAAAATGCAGCAATTAACGCAGGAACACATCCTCAAGAGTATACTCAAAAATCAATAAAACATTTTATCAAACAACAAAAACAATTGGGTCTTAGTTATGATTGGTCACGAGTAGTTAACACCTCGGACCCTTCTTATTACAAATGGGATCAGTGGATTTTTTTGCAATTAGTAAAAAAAGGACTCGCATATCAAAAAGAATCATCTGTAAACTGGTGTCCTAAATGTAATACTGTTTTAGCAAACGAGCAAGTTCAAAACGAAAAGTGTTGGCGACATGAAGATACAACTGTTGAAGTGAGAAAACTCAAACAATGGTTTATTAAAACAACAGAATATGCAGATGAACTTTACGATAGTATTGATGCTCTTGACTGGCCTGCGCGAACTAAAGCCATGCAAAAAAATTGGATTGGTAAAAGTCACGGAACAGAAGTTTACTTTAAACAAGGTAAAAAAAGCTGGGCGGTGTTTACCACGCGACCAGATACTCTTTATGGAGTTACCTTTGTTGTTGTTGCAGCCCAACATCCCGAACTTGATTCTCTTGTTACACCCAAACAACGCAAAGCTGTTGATGAATTCTTAAAAAAGACTCATAGCGTTTCAGAAAAAGATTTAGGAGATATGCAAAAGGAAGGAGTATTTACTGGTTCTTATGTAACTCATCCTTTAACAAATGAAGAGGTTCCTGTTTATGCAGGTAATTTTGTGGTTGCAGATTATGGTAGTGGCATGGTTATGGCAGTTCCTGCTCATGATCAACGAGATTTTGAGTTTGCAAAAAAATACGATATTCCTATTAAACAAGTTATTAGTGGAGAAATAACAAAGACTAAGGCATTTACAGAATCTGGTAAACTTTTAGATTCAAAACAGTTTACAAATCTTAACAATAACGATGCGAAAGAACAAATCACGAATTTTTTAGAAGAACAAGGGAAAGGTAAACGAGTTGTTAACTTTAAACTTCGAGACTGGGGAGTTTCTCGGCAAAGATATTGGGGAACACCCATCCCCATAATCCATTGTAAAGATTGTGGCGCAGTTGCAGTTGCTGAAGATCAACTTCCGGTTACGCTTCCTAAAGATGTTACTTTTGGAAAAGGAAATCCTCTTAAAACAAATAAGGACTGGCTTAATGTTAGTTGCCCAAAATGTGGAAAAAATGCTCAACGAGAAACAGATACTATGGATACATTTGTTAATTCTTCATGGTATTTTTTACGATATACAGACCCGCAAAATGATAAGGCAATTTTTGATCCTGATAAAGCAAATTATTGGGCGCCAGTTGATACGTATATTGGTGGCGCTGAACACGCGTGCATGCATTTGATTTATTTCAGATTTTATACGAAGTTTTTACGAGACTTAGGATTAGTTGATTTTGATGAACCTGCAAAACACTTGTTTCACCAGGGAATGCTTCACGGCGAAGATGGAGATAAAATGAGTAAGAGTAAAGGTAATGTTGTATTGCCAGAAACTGTTTCTAAAAATTACGGTATTGATACCGCACGACTTTTTTTAGTAAGTCTTGCAAATCCTGATAAAAATATTGATTGGAGCGAAAAAGGCATTAAAGGAAGCTTGCGATTTATTGAAAAAATTGATTCATATATTGCTACTGTAAAACCAGGAACAACACCTGCCCACATACAAAGCGCAATTCATCGAAGCGTTAGAGATATAACACACCACATTAAAGAGTTTAAATATAATTTGGCAATTATTACACTTCGAGAATTATTTGCAAAAATGCAACTTTCAAAAGAAATCAGTAAAGAAGATATTGAAACATTTATTGTGCTTCTTCATCCTTTTTGTCCTCATTTTAGTGAAGAATGGTGGGAACAACAAGGTCATCAAAAAACTATTTGGAATAGTGTCTTGTGGCCAACATTTGATGAAGAAAAAATTGATGAAGCTCAAGAATATTTTGCAACAATAGATACAAAAATTAGTGAAGATATAAATAAAGTTATGGAATTTGCAAAAATACAAAATCCTCAAAAGATAACAATTATTGTAAGCGACCCTTGGAAATATTCGTTTTTTAATGAGCTTAAAAAACAACTAAAAACAACAAGAAATGGTGGCGAACTTATCAAACATTTTATGAGTAATGAAAGTTATAAACCATATGGTAAAGTTATAACTAAAATCATTCCTAGTGTACTTAAGGACGCAAGCAAAATGCCAGAGTTTAACACTACTCAAAAAGATGAGTTTGATGCTATTAAAAATATCGTTGCAACATTACAAAAAACATATCAGTGCACCATTATCGTTGAAAAAGCTCAAGATAGTACGCATAAAAAAGCAACCAATGCGAGCCCATTAAAACCAGCTTTAATTTTAGAATAAATGCAAGTGAGGCACTAGTATGAAAAAAGCAATTATCTTTGATTTAGACGGGACGCTTATCAACTCAATACCATATCATTTAGAGATTCACAAAGCAGTGTTTAAAGATTTAAATATTACTGTTAGCAATGAATTTTTTCACACTCGTTGTAATGGCAGTTCTCCTAAAGATTTTTACAAAATAATTCTTGAGCATTACGCGGGAAATCTTGATTTGTACGATAAAGCAATGGTACTATGTGAAGAAAAAGACGCGTTAAAAATCCAAGAACTTAAACAAGTTAAATTATTTCCTCAAGTTAGAGACGTCTTAGAAAGGCTCAAAAAACAAGGACTGCTTTTAGCTGTTGCATCATCATCACCAATAAAATACATAGAAACATTTTTAGAACATACAGGAATTAAAGACTTTTTTTGTTGTTATACTGGAGGAGATGAAGTAAAACATAGTAAGCCCGCTCCAGATATTTTTTTACGCGCACAAGAAAAACTTGGTATTGCTAAAGAAGATTGTGTTATCATTGAAGACGCTGTGCAAGGAGTTCTCGCTGCGCAAAATGCAGGAATTGAATGTATTTGTTTACTCACAACAGAAAAAGAAGAAGACATTCCTGAGTACGCAACGATTGCTCAAAGTCACGATAAAATTATCAAACTTATTAAAAACATGTGAGTAATTTACTGCAACGACAGTTTTTACCACAATAAGATTTATTTCAAATTCTAAAACAAGATAACAAGGTGTAAAGAAGATAAAAAGTGGCACGCGAAAAGGTGGACAATGCATAACATCGCGGCTTAATCTTATAAGTTCCTTCTCTTTGCAACCCTTTAAACACCCAAATAACACAGTATGGCTGCTCCCGTCAAGGCCTGACCAGATTCAGTGTTATTTAGATCAAAAAGGACAAAGTATCAACAGTTCTTATAAGACCGCAGACACTACGCTTGCCGCCCTTATCGCTTCGACTCGCCCAACGATCCATTTGACGTTACAGGTGAGGATCAACCACCCAGTCTAGCCAATAAGAAGTAACAAGATACTCTTTATAAATTCTTCATTTTTAAGGCCTTGTTTAAAATACTGTAAATTTGTATGCTGCGCGTTATTATTTTTATTTTTATTATTTTTTTTATTATTATTATTATTATTGTTATTACTATCGCTTTTGGACAAATAACGCGCAGGCGCTAAACAGGTAAGTAAATAGTCAGATTACTGTTTTTGTTGTAATTGGCAGTATACACAAAGACTCCTTTTTGAACAAGGTCTTTTTTTAGACACTTTCTATAATAAAACATTTATATGCTCTTTTTAGCATCTGCTGTTTTATAGTTTGAAAACTATTTCTCTCATTGCAGTTTATGGGCTCAATTAATTATTTTGCTCACGCCAATAGTGCAAAGAAAAATACGCTGAGTATATGAAGTTCTCCTTTCTAAACAGAGTTGTTTTTGAAATAAACACTATGCACCAATTGCGACTCTTTTCTAAAAGGTGTAAAACAATTCTTTTTGAAACAAAATTCCTCTTACAATACGAATAAAAGTAGTTGCAAAATAATAGTCCCTGCAATACAACCAGCAGTGATAAAAGGCATTGCAGGATAAAAAGTTCCTTTTTTTGCAATTCTAAAAAGAATCGCTAAAGCAACTAATGAACCAATCGAGATTAGAAGAGAAAATAAAATTGCATGTGTAATAAAAACACCTTCTTGTAAAAGTGCAATAAGAACAGATCCTGCAAATAATAAAGGAAAAAGAACATCTCCTCCTCCAAGAATTGCTTGATGAGACGACAAAGAAGGTTTTTTTAAAGTTGTTTTCGTAGTGGTTTTTTTAACAACATCAGAGGAAATTTTTTTTGAAGATGATGTGTGTTTTGGAGTATATGATATAGAAAAACCAGGAAATAATTTTGATTGCGAAGTAAATTTTGCTAAAGCAATCATATGTTTACTTTTCCACACTGCATACATGTCATATACACTAATAATAACTAAAAGCAGTAACGCCCAAAGTGGAGAAAATAAAGGAACCAATATAAGAGCGATTCCCACATATACAAAAATTTCTGTTACATTATGAAGTAAAGGATGCGAAAACCATATTTTAAGAACACCTAAAAGTAAAGCAATAAAAAAAGCAATGGCTGCAGGAATATACACTCCAAAAGTTACCGTCATCGCCATAGTAACAGCCAATAAATACCAAATTTTCCAAACTAACAAGCCCTTTTTTAATCGCACAAGAAGAAGTAAAAGCATAGTTCCTATGCCAACAGCCACGACAATATATATCACTGATGAAAAACCACTCATTTCTGGGCGCTCACCAATTGCTGTATCTGCATAAGTAACGTGAAAGGAACTTTCATTTACTGTTTTATTTTGTTGAATAGAAACGGGTTCAATAATTGCAGTTGAAGATAATAAAAAAAGACCAAGAATTTGAACAATTAAAAATAAAGAAAGTAAAAAAATAGTTTGGCGAAGAGGGTGTTTCATGTATACACATCACTAGTTTTTTGTAGAAACTTTTTTACGAGATGAGTAATCAGAACTTTTTTTCGTAGTTCGTTTTGCTGCTTTTTTCTTGCCAGAAGCAGAAGGCGTTTTTCTTACCTTTTTTTTGTTTGCTTGTTTTTTTGCAGTTTTTTTCTTTTTTTGACGAGCATCATATTCTTTTTTAGAAAGAATTTTTACACGTTCTGCACGTTTTGATTTTGGACTATCAAGGGCAAGCTCATCTTCAACAGGTGCTGCAGTTACACTAATTATTGCTGCAAAAAACATCATTGCACTTATACCGCCAACGATAAACGCCCAGTTTAAAGAAATTGCTGAAAGCAAAAAAATTGCGGTAAAAAAGCCTAATAAAGATAGAAGAAAAAATCCTCCTGAAAGGGGTGCTACTTTGTATTTCATAGTATATACCTCACATATAGTAAAACATATCAAAACTTTTTACTATTTAGTTCTTTTGTTTTTTAGGCGCTGTCCCAAAAGGTATACATATGTATGCTGCCTTGCGGCGAATTTTTTTGAAGCGAATAAGAAGAACTGTAAAGTTCGCACTTATAATCCTCGATTCAAAAATAAAATCTATACGACCCAAGGCGATAACAAAAACGCGCAGTATACTAATCTACACCATGTGGGACAAGCCCGTTTTTTAAATAATTTAGTTCTTATCTTTTTTTGAAGCGATAAGAAGTAAAAGATCAACAAGCCTGTTTGAATATCCCCATTCGTTATCATACCATGCGCAAAGCTTTACCGTATTACCTTGTACTTTTGTAAGGCTTGCATCAACAATTGAAGAATGAGGATTGGTAATAATATCTGTGCTTACTAAAGGTTGATTGCTATATGCTAAAATATTTTTCAAATGATATTTTGAAACTTGAGAAAATAAATGATTAATCTGTTCAAGAGTTACCTTTTTTTCTAATTGACAAACAACATCAGTTAAAGAACCATCGGCAATTGGTACTCGCACTGCAATCCCATCCAGTTTACCTGATAAATGAGGTAGAACGTGACCAACAGCAATTGCTGCACCTGTTGTTGTTGGTATAATATTAATAGCTGCGCTTCGTCCTCGACGTTTATCTACGTGAGGAGCGTCTACTAATCGCTGGTCTCCTGTAAATGAATGAATAGTTGTCATAAATGCTTGCACAACGCCAAAATTATCGTCTAAAACTTTAATAAGTGGAGCTAAACAGTTTGTTGTACAACTTGCATTACTCAAAAAAGGTTCGTTTGCAATGTCTACAGTGTGTTCGTTAACACCTAAAACAACTGTTGGAATAACATCTTCTTTTGCAGGCGCGCTTAAAATAACTTGTTTTGCTCCTGCATCTATATGTTGTTGCATAAGCTCTTTTGTTCTAAAATGACCTGAAGATTCTACAACCACATCGATATCTAAAGCTTTCCAAGGAAGAAGAGTAGGATCTGTTTGTGAAACAATTAAAATTTCTTTATCATTAATGAGCAAACCATCATTTGTTACAGAAACAGTGCCTTGAAAAAGTCCATGAACAGAATCGTGCTTAAACAAATATGCCAATGTTTCTTTATCAGTTAAATCATTACAGGCTACAAACTCAATATTTTCTTGAGCAAGACCTGCTCGAAGAACCATTCGACCTATTCTTCCAAAACCATTAATTGCAACTCGTAATACCATCAAATACACCTCTGAAAAACAACAACAAACGTAGCAAGTGGGGTTTTAACAATACGTGATTGTTTTAAACCATTAATTGCAACTCGTAATACCATTTTAGATACCTAACATGTACAAAATAATTATTTTAATCCCAAGGATTCTTCTTGTTTGGCAATTGCAAGAGTTGTTTTAATTACAGTGTCAGGATTTAAACTCATTGTTTGAATTCCTGATCGTACTAAAAATTCTGCAAAATCTTGATGATCACTTGGGCCTTGCCCGCAAATACCAATATATTTTCCTTTTTTATTTGCTACGTTAATAACTTGTTTTACTAATTTTTTTACCGCAGGATTTCTTTCATCAAATTCATCGCTTAGTGTTTCATTATCTCTGTCGATTCCTAATGTTAATTGTGTAAGATCATTACTTCCAATACTAAAACCATCAAAAATATCTAAAAACTCTTCGGCTAAAAGAACGTTTGAAGGAATTTCACACATACCTATAATTTTTAAACCATTTTCTCCTTGTTTAAGCCCGTGTTTTGCAAACTCAGCAATTACTTTATGCGCTTCATTAATCGTTCGACAAAAAGGAACCATTAGTTCAAGATTTGTGAGACCATATTCTTCTCGAACTTTTTTTACTGCTTGGCATTCAAGAGCAAAACCTGCTTTGTAAGGACCTTGATAATAACGACTCGCTCCTCTCCAACCAATCATAGGATTATCTTCGAGTGGTTCAAATTCTTTTCCACCAATAAGATTAGCATATTCATTAGTTTTAAAATCGCTCATTCTTAAAATTACGGGTTTAGGATAAAAAGCAGCTGCTATTTTTGCTATGCCAAAAGAAAGATTATCAACAAAATATTGACGTTTGTCATCATATCCTTTTGTGAGTTCATCAATTTGTTTTTTGTCTTCTTTATTTTTTAAGTCGTCATAATGAATAAGTGCAAGAGGATGAATTTTTATATGAGAGCTTACAATAAATTCTTCTCGAGCAAGACCAACACCATCGCAAGGGATAAAACTTTGTGCAAAAGCAAGTTCAGGATTTGCTAGATTCATCATTATTTTAGTTTTTGTCTTAGGAATTTGACCGATTGATTTTTCATCTACTACAAATTTAAGTTCTCCTTCATAGACAAAACCATCATCGCCTGAGCTACAATCGACCGTTATTTCTTGACCGTTTTGAATTTTTTTTGTTGCGTCATCTGTTCCCACAACGCAAGGCAAACCTAGTTCTCGACTGATGATTGCTGCGTGGCATGTTCTGCCACCACTATTAGTTACAATAGCGCTTGCTTTTTTCATAATTGGTTCCCAATCAGGATCAGTCATTTCAGTAACTAAAACTTCGCCTTCTTTAAATTCAGATAGTTGAGTTGGCAAATGAAGAATTTTTGCGGGCCCCACAGCAACTTTTTGACCTACACTTTTTCCTTGAACTAAAATTTTTGAGTGTTCTTCTAAATGATATGTTTGTATGATTGAGCGATCTGTTCGTGATTGTACTGTTTCAGGTCGTGCTTGAACAATAAACAATTCTCCTGATTCTCCGTCTTTTGCCCATTCCATATCCATGGGTTTGTAGTGTCGTGCTTTTTGAGAATAATGATCTTCAATAATAACTGCCCATCGCGCAAGTTCTAAAACTTCGTCATCCGTTATTGCAAAATAATTTTGATTTTTTTTATCTACAAAAACATTTTTAGTGAGTTTATTACCGCCATGATCGTAGACCATTTTAATTTTTTTACTTCCTAATTGTTTTGAAATAATGCTTTTTTTACCTTGGCGAAGTGTTGGTTTAAAAACTACGAATTCATCTGGATTAACAGCTCCTTGAACAACAGTTTCCCCAAGACCGTATGCGCTTGTAATAAAAACAACGTTTTCAAAACCACTTTCTGTATCAATAGAAAACATTACACCGCTTGCTGCTTTGTCGCTACGCACCATTTTTTGTACGCCAATAGAAAGCCCAATAGAAAAATGATCAAATCCTTTTTCTTCTCGATAACTAATTGCCCTATCAGTAAATAAACTTGCAAAGCATTTTTTACAAGAATTGATAAGTTCTTCTTCACCTACTACATTAAGGTATGTTTCTTGTTGACCTGCAAAACTCGCATCAGGCAAATCTTCAGCTGTTGCACTGCTTCGTACGGCAACATCACAAAGTTTTCCGTATTGTAATTGTAAATGATGATATGCTTCTTTGATTACATCTATTAAATCTTGGGGGAAAGGTGCAGATTTTATAATATGTCTTGCCTTTTTTCCACGTCGTGCAAGATCAGAAACATCGCCGGTATCTAAATCACGAAGAAGTTCTTGAAGTTGTTCTTTTATCCCGGCGCTTTTTAATACATAATGATATGCTTTTGCAGTAATTGCAAAACCATTTGGAATACGAACCCCTTTAGGTGTCAACGATACATACATTTCTCCAAGAGATGCGTTTTTACCTCCCACTAAAGGAACATCATCTATTGTAAGCTGATCAAACCAAAGAATATGAGCATCATTTTTCCAATTCATAAAAACACCTATAGCTTGTTGTAGACAAGACTTTACAATATAATATTTGCAAATAATTTTGTAGTAAAAGGAGCAAGAATTTTTTTTGCTCAAGCAAAATATACTGCTTTTGCAAAGTCTCACCTCTTTTTCCCTTTAATACAACACACTCTTATAAAAAGAGCTTTTTAAATCTTTGTTACTCTTTGAAAAGAACAAAAAAATAAAAATAAGACTAGATAAGACCCAATAATGATAAAAAAAGTAAATAAAAAATAATAAAAAAAGAAAAACATTAGCAAACAATTATTTTTTCACATAAATTGTTTGACTGGGATATGCAAAGCCGATGTTTGCTTTTTCAAATCGTTTTTTTATTTCTGTATTAATCTCATCTTTTGCTTGCAAAATCATATCTAAATCTGCAATCCAATAGATAACTTGAACATCAAGAGTAGAATCGTTAAAACCCACAAAATGAACTAAAGAATTGTCCGCCGTGCTAGGATTTTTCTTAACAATATCTGCAAGTATTTTTTTTGCTTTTTCAAGTTTTGCAGAAGAGGTTGAATATTCTAAACCAAGTACTTGTCTTACTCGTCGTTTTTTTTCACGACTAATATTTTCTAAAGAAGCGTTAGCAATTTTACTGTTTGGAATAACAACGTGAGTTCCATCAAAAGTTTCCATTGTGGTTGTTCGCATACTCAATTCTTTTACAAAACCATCATAACCTTCTACTTTAATTCTATCTCCAACTACAAAAGGTTTACTTGAAACGACAGCCGCACCACCAAAAATATTTCCTAAAACATCTTGTGCTGCTAATGCGAATGCTAAACCACCAATACCAAGACCTGCTACAAGACCTGTTGGATCAACTCCAAAATGGGCTAAAAGTATTCCAATAGTGAGTATCCAAATAATAATTATAATAATTTTTTTAAGCATGGGAAATGCTGTTTTTGACCTGTCTGAACCTTTCTTTTTGGCAACTGGAGCAACATAATGCTCAAGTATACCTAAAAGTAAGCGAGTAACAAACCAAGATATATTAATAATAACTAAAGTCCAAATACCCTTTTTAATAAAAGGAGTTACTCCCTGAGGGAATGTTAAAATGTTTAATGAAAAATTTAATGCTATAATAAAAATAAGAAAAACAACAGGTCCTCGTAATGAATGAACTAAAATATCATCAAGATTACTTTTTGTTTTTTTAGAAAAAGCTCCAAAAACTTTTTGGAACAAAAAGTAGACTATTCGTGAGGCAAGATATGTTCCTGCAATGATTAGTAAAGCAAAAAACCATTGCGCCATGGTATTGCCCCACAATGTTTGTTGAAAAAATTCTCCTAAAATCATGTTATCGCCTCATATAATTTTTTTATTTAGTATATTACTTATTTTGTGCACTTTTTTAGTACTGTTGTTTGTTTAATTTACTTTATTTGTATAAGATTTTTTTATACATCCCTTAATATTTTCAACAGTAGTGTCTAAAATTCTTCGTAAAGCTTCATCTGTATAAAAACCTAGATGTGGTGTGATTATCACGTTATCTCGATTCATTAATTCGTGGTTTTCTACACAAATTTTTAATCGCGTCGGATTAGGGTGTTTTACAAAGGAATATATTCTTTTTTGTTGTTGATCACATTCATACTCTAATACGTCAAGTGCACAACCAGCGATTCTTTTTTCATCAAGCGCTCGTACGAGAGCATCTGTATCTATAAGTGCTCCTCGAGCAGTATTAATAATAAAAGCATCTGATTTCATTAAAGAAATTTCTTTTTCTCCAATAATATGTCTGGTCTGTTCAAATAAAGGCAAATGTAGAGAAATAAAATCAGATTGTTTACAAAGTGTTTGAAGAGTTACATACGTATAATTTTCTTTTTTTGCAAGACGAGGATTTTTATGAGCATCATAAACAATGACTTTCATTCCAAAAGCTTTAGCATAATGAATCATGTATTGTCCAATATGACCAGCACCTACGACGCCAAGAGTTTTTCCAGCGAGATCTCTTCCTCGAAGACCGTGATAATTAAATGAGTGTTTTTTAGTTTGTGAAACTGCTTGCACAATATGGCGATTTAAAGATAAAAGAAGTGCAAAAGCATGCTCTGCAACGGTATTTTGTCCATAAAAAGGCACTGTGCACACACTAATTTTTTTGCTTGTTGCTGCTTGAACATCAATATGATCATAGCCTGTAGACATTGTAGCAATACAACGAAGTTTAGAAAACTTATCAAGAACTTTTTTGTTAATTTCAGAGAATATGAATATAACGATGATATCTGCATCTTTATAATAAGAAGCGTTTCTTGATGTTAAAGGCTTATCTACAAAGATGAGTTTGTGACGAGATAATTTTTTTTTTAAATATGCTTTTTCAAAGGGTTCTAATTCAAAACACGCTATAGTTGCCATCAACCTCACACTCCATATAAATCTACAAAAAAGATGTTTCAGTGTTTTTATTTTCATCACATATCAGACGGGAATAACATCATCATCAACATGAACAGTATTGTAGATTACTACTTTACAAATTTAAGAGCGTTAAAAGTATATAAAACTAACTCAAAACAAAGATGGTGCCTTTTTTAAAAATCTTATTTTGGCCTTGTTCAAAAAGGAGTTTTTATGTATACTGCCAATTACAACAAAAACAGTAATCTGACTATTTACTTACCTGTTTAGCGCCTGCGCGTTATTTGTCCAAAAGCGATAGTAATAACAATAATAATAAAAAAAATAATAAAAATAAAAATAATAACGCGCAGCATACAAATGTACAGTATTTTAAACAAGGTCTCATTTTGGGAATACTTAAAAAAAGGAAGCAATTTACGTACTGTATGAAACTCGTGTTAAAAGGAATCGCAGAATGTTTAGATGTTGTTAAAAAAGACATTAAAGAATTAATACATAAAGATAGTTATAGTGAGGAATCACTTATATTTATTGATGATTGCAGTATAGAAGAAGCAAGTATTTTAGCATATAGATGTCAAAGCATATATGCTTTAGGCATCGTTGTATCCAAACAAGATATAAGCAGTAGTGCAAGTGATACAAAACACGAAGAAGCAGTTTTTGCAACTATGCAAAAGGGTTCTAAAAAAGATGCTACAAAGATAATACATCAGGGCAGTAGTTTTAAAATTCAAACGATTAAATGTGTCCAAGAAAAAGAAACATGCACAACGACATATAATGCGGCGATTGGAAGTGCAGTTTCAGATTTTGCTCAAAAAAATAATATGGAGTTGTGCGTTGATTTAGATAAGCCTGACTTAGTATTTACTTATTTTGTTCAAAAAGAGCAAAGCATTCTTTGTCTTGATTTAATTGGCGACTCACTTCATAAAAGACCCTACAAAATATTTTCCCAATCAAACTCCCTTAATAGTGTTTTAGCATATTGTTTTGCAAAACTATCAGGGGCAAAACAAGGAGACACCTTTGTTGATTGTTGTTGTGGAAGTGGCATTATCCCCATAGAAGTTGCACAACAAAACACAAAAACATCCTCATTTGTTTATGAACAAAAATTTATGGGTCTACGATATCCTTTAAGTAAAGAGGCATTTGAAAACACTCAAAAAGAAATAAAAAATCGTTTACCTGCAAAAAAAGAGTCTCAAGAAAAAATATTTGGTTTTGATTATAACTTTACAAATATTACTAATGCTAAAAAAAATGCAAAACTTGCAGGAATTCATGAAGTGGTTAGTTTTTCAAAAGTCGCTCTTGATTGGATTGATGCAAAATTTGACAAAGGAGAAGTTGACGTGTTAGCAGGAAACCTTCCAAAATTGAGTCAAAGAACAAAAAATGAAAAAGACATAAAAAAATTTTTAGATGAATTATTTTATCAAGCTCGTTTTATTGTAAAACCAAAAGGTTTTGTAAGTGTTTTATTTAATAATAAAAAATTATTAGAAGATGCTGGTTCTCGACACGGTTTTACAGTTATAGAAGAAAGAATTATTCGACAAGGAGAACAAGAATATTTATTTATGAAATTTTCCTGTCCCCAAGAACCCTCGGAGGAATAAAAATGGTCGATTGTGAAATGTGCGGTAAAAAAAACGCTAAAATCAAAGCAAAAGTTGAAGGAACAACAATGACAGTTTGTTTAGAATGTTCAAAATTTGGTGATGTTGTACATAAGTCAAGAAAAAAAAATAATGTATCTAGTACGAATTCTTTTTATAAAAAAGAACAAAATGAAGAACGAGTTATCACAAATATTAGTCAAGAAATTAAACGACTTCGTCAAGAAAAAAACATAACTCCTGAAGAACTTGCTAAAAAAGTAAATGAAAAAGAATCAATTATCCTTAAAATAGAATCAGGATCGTTTCAACCAAGTATTAAACTTGCAAATAAGTTAGGGAAATTTTTTCAAAAACGGTTCGTAAATAAAGAAACTGACCAAACACACCAATTATCTGAAGAACAAAAAGATCAAAAAAAATCTAATCAGCGACACGAACCTTTAACCATGGGCGATTTGTTAAGTAAAGCTATGAAGAAAAAATAACTGCGTAGAATTATAAAAATAAAAAGCTATTAAAAATAAAGATACAAAAACAGTTTTATACATCAAAGAAAAAATCTTGAGCGCACTAAAGTAACCTATTCATAAGGTCGATAAGCGTATATTTTGAAATTTTCTTGATGATTAATTAGCGTAAATTGAGAACTATGTTTCATCACAAAAGATAATCCTTCTCGCGTTTCATGCGTTATTTCTTCAGGTATAGATTCATAAACATAACAAACGTTTTCTTTATTTAATACAGAATAAATTTTTTGAGCAGCAGTCACATCAAATATATCTCGAGTAGTATTTGTTTGTTCATCAATAATGTTTAAAGAATAAACAGGTTCGATGCCTGTGTAATAATGAACGAATGGACTAAGTTCTTTATTTTTTATAAGAATTTTACAAGAAACATTTTCTGATGAAGAGACATTAGGTGAAGATGTATCAGAAGTATTTTTTAAAAAAGAAAAGGGTTGTGATAAAGAATTATGATATGAAGAAAGGTCTTCAAAAGCATCTTTTTGTGAAGACGAAGGATTTTGTTGTGAAAAATCTTGAATTGCAGAAAATGAAGAAAATATAAGAATGCAAAACAACAAAATAAAAAAAGGTTCTTTTAGCCAAACTAAAGACCAAGATCTTGAAAATAAAGTAGCAAGAGATTGAGCCGCATAAAAAATTAAAATAAATAATGCAATACAACGAGCTAAAATAAACCATAATGAAAGGATTAATACCAAAGTAATAACTATTTTAGAAAGTAAAGATATTTTTTTTGTATAGACTATAAAACCCCCAATACCAAAAACCAAAATAAGTAAAGAAAAACCAAATGAAGCTCCAAAAAAGGAAAAAAGCGCGTTTATAGATAATGACGAACTATAAGAAAAAACAAACAGGGAAGGATATAGTAAAAAGCCTAAGATAAAAAATAGTGCAAAACAAGTTAAAAGCCATGCAACAAATATTTTTTTATATGCGAGCCAACGATCTAAACTAAATAATAAAAGAGCCACAAACGCAGTTAATGTGTGTGTAAAACTAAGAAGAATAATTACAAAAATAATACTCGCAGTTAAAGTAGTAGTTACTTTTTTTATCTTATGAGAAAACGTTTTTTTATTTTCATGATTTTTTAATACAAGAAATAATTTACAAAGGAGCAAAAGTAAAAGAATAACGACTTGAATTAATGAAAAGCCCACAAAAAAATAAAGTAAACCAGGAGTTGTAATTAAAAGAAGTAAAGAAATATAACGTGTCAAAGAAGATGAGGTTAAAGAAAAAATAATAGATCTTGCAAGAATAAAGGTTAAAGTAAATATGATAAATGAAAATAAGAGTAAGCTAACAAAAGAGGGAGTGGATGAAAAAAGTAACAAAAACAGTTTATGGATTAAAGAAGAAGATTCTTGTGAAGACATGATTGTTAAATGTTTATAAGAAAAAGAACCAACAAGTAAGGTTTTTGCTTTTTGAAAACGCAAAAAAAAAGTTGTTGCTAGGAGTAAAAGACCAAGAATATAAGCTAAAAAACTTTTCCAATCACCTAAAGATTTTTTTGCAATTACCATCTTATTTCATACACCTTCACATTCGATTTATTATATAGTAAAAAACTTTCATCCATTTCTTCAAAAAGAGAAGGTTTACCATATAACTTTTGAGCAAAAATAGAATAATAAACATAAGAGACATCATATGCTTTAAGTAAACGTTTTACTTCTAGTTCTGATTGAGATAAAAATATTGTTTGAACATCTTCATAACGTTGTTGAACACCAGGTGCAAGCATGAATTCGTTATCCATAAGAACTTTTCGATTCGTCACTTGAGTTACCACATTGCCTTCATCAACTGAGGCTAAAACTGTTTCTTGAGGATGAGAATGTTGCTTTAAAAAGTGTAAAGCAGCTATTTCTTGAGGTAAAGGAGCTTTATTTATAACAACTTGATTATATGAAATCGCAGAAAACCAAGTTATACAAAGAAGAAGGAATAATAATATAACTAATAATAATTTAAGTTTAGGCAATTTAGTTTTATTAAAAAAGGTGTGTGCTTTGGAAAAAACTATTCCTGAAATAAGCGAAAGGCAAAGAACTAAAAAAAATAATCCTGATTGAAAGGGTAAAATTGCAAACCAAACTAAAAAACCAAATGAAAGTATTGAGGCACTTAAAAAAACTAATTTTCTATGGCGAATTTCAAATAAAGCGATGTATACACCTGTAAGACCCAATAATAAAGGTAAAAGTCCAACCACTGAAAGAGCTAAAGGAAAGGAAACGGATTGGAAATAAGAATTAACAAGTTGTGCAGGAATACTTTGAGATAATAATTGCGCACCTTTTAAAAATAAGACTTTTTTATACATAAGTAAATGAAACCACAAAACAAACAAACCAGATACTAAAAATGCTTCAAATTCTTTTTTCTTTATAGAAAATTTTTCTAAACGTAATAAAGCAAAATAAAATAAAAAAATAACTACAAAAAGTAAGGACAAAGAACTTACAAAAGAAGAAGTTATTACTAAACCAATAAACCACCAAGGTTTTTCATTTTGGTGTTCAAAACGTAAAAAAGTATACGTGGCGGCTAAAAAAAATACTGCAAAAACAAGTTCTGAAGAAAGCGTATTTGCAAAAGTGGTTAAAAAAACTGTACTGCTGGCAACAACTGTTGTTGTAAGTAATGCGACACCTTTTGTAGGAAATAAATAACGAGTTATTAAGTAAGAAAATATCACTATTAAAACTAAAAATATAATGCCTCCGAATTTGAAGAGTATTTGTAAAGGCAAAATAAGAGATAATGCAAAACAAAGATAATGAAATAAGCCACCTCCTGCATGAGTTCTTCCTTGATAACTTAAATCATCAGAGGATAAAGGAAATCCTGTTTGAGCAATTGATTCAATTTGTCGCATTTCAAAATAAGAATCAAAACTAGGATTTGGTGTTTGAGAAGATAAAAATAATTGCGTTGCAACTACACCAATAAGTAATAAGATAAACAAAAATAGTTCTACTCGTTTATTCATAGTAGAAAAATTATGTTCTAGTTTTTATAAGTTACGAAAGAAAGGCCTTGTTTAAAATAGTGTAATTTGTATACTGCGCGTTATTGTTATTATTATTATTGTTATTACTATCGCTTTTGGACAAATAACGCGCAGGCGCTAAACAGGTAAGTAAATAGTCAGATTACTGTTTTTGTTGTAATTGGCAGTATACATAAAAACTCCTTTTTAAACAAGGCCAAAAGAAGGGCTCTGTCATCAATGAAATAAAAAGGTATATTGTCCAACTTAATTATCGCCTTTGGCACTTGTTGACTATGTTTGAGTCATTGATTATAAGTGCGAACTTTACAATTCTTCTTATTCGTTTCAAAAAGAAAATTGCAATAAAATATACAAAAATCATACTCTTAAGACAGAGTCAAAAGAAGAGAAAAATATAAAAAAAAGAAAAAAATAGGTATAATATTTATTTACGTTTAGACGTTTTACGTTTAGACGTTTTTTTCGTAGTTCGTTTTGCTGCTTTTTTCTTAGCAGGAGCTTTCTTACTAGCTTTTTTCTTTGTAGTAGACGTCTTTGCTCTTGTTTTCTTAACAGGTGCTTTATTTATTAAGCCAAGTTTAGCTTCAATAATATTTTCTTCTTTTTCGATTCGAAGTTCTTCGCGTAAGATTCTTTGAGTTAAAGACTCAATATTGAGATCCATTCGAGAGATTCTTCGTTCGAGTAAAATAAGAACTCGTAAGCTATACACAATCGCTGCTAATGTACCAATAATTATTCCTAAAATAACACTATCTGCTGCCATAATTCACCTCAACAAGCTTTAAATGCTTGCTCTTACCCACATATTACAAAAAAGAGTATTTAAAACTATCGGAAATAAGAGCCTATTTGTTTAAAAAAAGCAATACAAAATGAACAAGCAAGCAAAGAGTCTGAAAAATACCTACAAAAAAGAAAAATAAACGAAAACTATTTAAATGGACTAATGGATATACAACGTATACTGTTCACACGAGGGTGATATATTATGCTTAAAATGAAAAGAATCAGTGAAACCTACGAAATGAGAGTATTCACAGACGCTGGAGATTATTTTGGCGATGTTGAAGAGTCAATTCTTACCAACACAAAAATATTCGGATGGAAAGTCCGTGCTACAAAAAACTCATTTTTAAATCAAGTTCTTGGAAGTGCTAAAGGAGTAATCGTTCCGCATCAGCTTGTTAAATCAACAGGAGATATTATGATTATTTCTAAAAGTGCAATTCCTTCTTACAAAGGAGAAGACAGCGAATAAAGAAATTGAATCAAAAAGGTGTAAGGTAGTTCATACACTACCAGCCATTTATTTTTATTTATCTTACTAATTCTTCAAAAGAAATTCCTTTCAAAGACATATCTTTTTTTGTAAAGACAAATTGGGTTTTAGTGGGTGTTAAGTCCTCTGGAGAAACAAAACACCATTGTTGGCGAGGAAATTTTATGGCAAGCCAGCTTTCTGCACCAAAAGTTTTACCAAAATAACGCAACTGAATAAGTTCATCTTCTGGAAAATATTTTTTATCACATGAAGTAATTTTTGCTTCAATGACTAAACGCCTCCCATTGCGACCTACAATAATATCTGGGCTTGGAAATTGTGTTGAACCAGAGCCTGCAGCTCGCATTGCAGCCCAACCATGTTCCCAAAACCGTTTTATTAAATCACGCTCGGCTTGAGATCCCTTTGATTTTTTTGACATAAACGTATTTAGCAAATGCATATTTAAAAAGACTTCTTATAGTTGACCAGTGTTAACGCATGCGAACAAACAGTGGAGCAGAATGCAACAGTCAAATAAGCCATGGACTAGATATGCTAAGTAAAAGTCAGAATACAGTAGCTTACAACTATTACGTTCTTGAAATATCTATATCAAAGCATTTATATATTAAATAGATTTAAGAGAGATAAATTGAGCTTAAAAAAGCTTAAAAAAATCATTTAGAGGTGTATCTATGAAACACGCAATTCCTCTCGCAGCAATGGAGCGAGTATTAAAAAATGCAGGCGCAAATCGCGTTTCTGAAGAAGCAAAAGTAGCACTCAGGCAAGTTCTTGAAGATATTGCTTTAGAAATTAGTGAAGAAGCAATTAAATTATCTGCTCATGCCGGTCGAAAAACAGTCAAAGCAGACGATATCAGACTTGCAAGCCACTAGAAACAGTGAAGGGGGATCTGCTTGTCAGTGAACTGTCACATTTTCTTTTTTTAAAAATCTAATTCTAATTTCATTAAATCAAACGCACACATGGTGTTTACAAATAATTCCTTAGCTTCATCGCATAAAGGTGAAACGTCTTTGTAGCGTTGAGAGAAATGAGTAAGAATGAGTTTTTTTACACCGGATTGGCTTGCTACATTTGCTGCTTGGTATGCAGTCATGTGTTTGTATTCTTGAGCTTTATGCTCTAATTCTTGTAAATAAACAGCTTCTGAAATTAATACATCTGCGTCCTGAGCAAGATCAAAACAAGCATCACAAAGTTGCGTATCAAAAATAAAAGCAATTGATCGCTGGGCGCAGAGCACAGAAACATCGTCAGGATAAATAGTCTTTTTTTCATACGTAATAGTTTTTCCTAATTGTAAATCGTTAAGATGAGGACCTTGTGCAAGATTATATTCTATGAGTTTTTTTTTATCTAATTTGCGACGTTCTTTTTTTACAAAACGAAAACCTAAGGTAGGTACCGAGTGATCTAAATTTTGTGCTTGAATATAATAAGAATTTTCATCAAGAACAGTTGTTAGTTCTTTTGCAGTGATTTCAATAACTTCAACAAGTATTTTTGATTCAAAAATGCACGAATTCATCAAGTGAGTGAAATAATCTTTTGAACCCTTAGGGCCATAAAGCTGAATTGTTTTTTCTTCGCCACAAAAATTACCAATAGTTTGCAAAATGCCAACAAGTCCAGACACGTGATCACCATGCCAATGAGAAATGAAGATTGTCGTAATCTTTTGCGCGTTAAGATTTGCCATTTGAAGTTGACGTTGTGTTCCTTCGCCACAATCAAACAAAATTCCTTTTCCATTCACATCTAAGTAAATACTTTGAACGTTACGTTCTTTGGTGGGCACCATGCCTGCAGTTCCTAAAAATGTGAGATTCATAAAACTATGAAAAGAACAAGATGTTTATAAATATTCGCGTGGAATACTTATTTTGAAAAATAGTCAATAATGACGCCAGTATATTCTTCTTCTATGAGCTTGAGACTTTTTTTAGTAAACTGTCCTGTTGTTAAAAATAGACAAGGAAGGTCATGTTTTTTTGCTCGCAATAAGGCAGGCGCTATATCTCCTTCATTGAGTCGTTTTTTGTCTTTTGCTCGGATAAACATTTTTAGCGATCCAACAGCGGAAGGAACTTTTGCTACAAAATCGTATTCTTTGTTCTTTTTGTTTTCTTCGACTGATTCAAGAAGCATATTTTTTTGAGCAAATAATATTTTACATTGTTGTAAAAAATCAGCAGGTTCTATATCTTCAAAGATATCTTTAGGAAAATCTTCTACTTGTTGAGAAGAATCAGATTTTTCTGCGGTTTTTTGAGGTGTTAAATACTCTTGAGAGGATGAAGAAGATTTCTTTTTTTTGTCAGGTAATTGAGTTGCTACAGAAAGTTTTTTTGGTACTTCTTCTTTAAAAGATTTTTTAAGATTAGGTTGAGATTCGTCCTTAGACTGTTTAGATGTGTCAGACTCATCTAGTTTTTTAGAATCTGTTAAAGGTTTTTGAAGTGATTTTGAAACAGGCTCTGAAGCAGGCAATGAAGGGGCAGACGTCGAAGTAGTATCTGCAGCAATTTCAGGTTTTGCTAAAGAATCTTTTTGAGTGTTAGGTAACGAAACCAAAGGTTCAGGTTGGGATGTTGATTGCGGGTTGGAAACTGGTTGTGATTCAGGTGTAGGCTGGGCAGGTCTATTTCGTTGATTTAAAATAGTAATCGCTTCTTGTTCTGAAACTAAAAAATATCTCCAAAATAAAACTTCTCCTTGATTGGTTTGAGCTTTGAATTCTTTTGCAAAATCTTTAAGTTGACGCATTGCAACGCGATGATGAAGTTCTAATTCTCTATCAGCAAGAACGCGTTGTTCTTTTAAAAAATAAGCAGTTCGAGATTCTTTTTCAGGTAAATATTGCATGCAAGATTCTAATTGAGGCTCTTGACCAGGCAAGTAATAAAAAGGACTGCCTCCTCGTTTTACATTAGAAATTCTTACTAATTTTCGTGAAGAAAGTTCTGCAAGCATAGCACCCAAAATAATGGTATCTCCACCAACAATTTTTTTAATAGCGTTAGGAACCATAGGTCCTTTTTCTTTAAGCGCGTCTAAAATTTCATCACGAGTAACTGCCATTGTTTATAATAAGAAAAGCTTGGTTTTTATAACTTGCGCCTGTGCAACACATATATTTAAGAAGATATAAACAACTCACCCATCGCCCACTTCCCGCTCACCCAACCTTGGGCGCTGTTTACTAGCTATCTGGCTTCAGTTATGGGCGCACCCATTTAATTTCCCAATATGTTACATCATTTTCATCGTCAACGACACCCATAAGTAATCGTTTTTTTGTTGAATGAGCAACACGATTTTTTGCTGCAAAGTCAAACCAGGTATATCGCTCTCCTTCGTGAACAGGATACACAATCCAACGAGCATGATCCTGACCTGGTTTAATACCCCTATCATATACTCGAAAGTCAGCACCGAATTTTAGCGCGGTTTTAATAACATAACCACGATTTCTCATATCTTTAAAAACAGCGTATCGAATCCAAAAACTTGGCTCTACACGACTAGCTTTAGAAATATATTTTTCAAAATCCATTGGCGAATTTCGCCCGTCAACAACATAAATTTTTTTCTTTTCCATCAAATACAATCCTTCAGTAAGAGAAAGCTGTACTTTTCCATCATCAAGAAGTGTTCCGTACGCATTCATGTTGTATAAATCTCTTGCAGCATCACATTTTTCAAGTATTATTCTTTCTCGAGAAAATACTGCTTTAATGCTTGGAGCTTTTTTAGATTTTTTTGTTGCGTTATCAACCACAGTTACTGTTTGCAGTTCAGAAGAATTTTCTTCGGGAACTTTTGCAACAGGTGAGGCGACTTTTTTAGTCGTTTTTGTTTGTTTTTTTGCTTTTACAGCTTTTTTTGTTGTCATGAAGCTCACAAAAACCTAGTGCTTTAAAAAAGTTTTTATAGCATAAAGGATTTTGTCTGTTTATGGGAGTTGCATTAAGTAAGATTATTTCATTTAAAGAACAAGATATAAAGAGTTTTAATGGCAGTGTTTTAGCAGTTGATGCTATGAATATGCTCTATCAATTTGTAACAACTATTCGTCAACAAGATGGAACTCCTCTAAAAGATTCTCACGGAAATATTACCTCTCACTTAACAGGACTTTTTGCAAGGTGCAGTAAACTGTTACAACATAACATCAAATTAGTTTTTGTTTTTGATGGTTTAATGCCTGAATTAAAAAAACAAGAACGCGAACGACGTGAAACGCTCAAAGCAAAAGCATTAGAACAATTAAACACTGCTGAACAAGAAAGAGACATCGCGTCAATGAAAAAATTTTCTCAACGAACTGCGCGTATAAGTAAAGAAATGGTGCAAGAAAGTAAAGAACTTCTTGATGCGATGGGAATTCCTTGGGTGCAAGCGCCCAGCGAGGGTGAAGCTCAAGCGGCGCACATGGTAAAAAAAGGAGAATGCGATTATGTTGCAAGTCAAGATTTTGATTGTTTAATATATGGGGCTCCTCGTTTTGTAAGAAATATTAGTCTTTCTCATCGTAAGAAAAAAATCAACGCCTTAACGTACCAACAAATTCAACCAGAAGTTGCAACGCTTTCAAGTGTTTTAGAAGAATTACAATTAAGCCTCAAACAACTTCAAGCGTTGTCCATAATTGTAGGAACAGATTTTAATGTTGGTGGTATAAAGGGACTAGGTCCTAAAAAGGCATTAAAGCTTGTATCTGAATATGGTGATGATTTAGAAAAATTATTTAATGAAATTGAATATGATAAGCATTTTGAAACGTCATGGAAAGATGTTTTTGAACTCATAAATAACATTGCTATAACTGATAAATACACTATTGAATTTAAAGATACTAATCCAGAAAAAGTAAAAGAATTGCTTGTTGATAAACACGATTTTTCCATTGAACGAGTAGAAAACAAGCTCAAAGAAATTGATGAAGCAAAAAAGAAAAGTCAACAAACAAATTTGGGAAATTTCTTTAGTTAGAACACTTATTATTTTTCTTAAAAAATATAAAAAGAAAAAAGAAAACGCGGTCGAAGCAAAAACTTCTTGGCGATTTGAACACAAAAGTTCAAACAAAAGAAAAAATGCAGGTTTTATTCTGCAAGATTTAATTGGTTAATGGATGTTACTAAAGCCCAAATCCAAATTCCTAAAGCTAAAGGAAATCCAATTAAAACAAACATTAAAGGTATTGAAACTATAAATAATACCATTTGTATAATTCCTTTTTGTGTGTCTTTATTAATTAAAGTCCCTAAACCAGGCCAAAATAAAACGTTTAAAAGTAAACCAACTATTGTTAATGTTTTATCATATTTTGCAACAGAAGCACTTTTCGTTTTTACAGTGGTTGTTTTTTTAGTTGTTTTTTTTGTTACCATAATATTACCTCAGAGGTTTTCTACCACTAAAACAAGAATACTACTATTTAAATATTACCTAAAAAAGGCCTTGTTTAAACTACTGTAAATTTGTATACTGCGCGTTATTATATTATTATCATTATTATTATCAGCTTGGAACAAATAACACGCCGGCGATAAACAAGTAAACACATAGCCAGATCACTATTTTTGTTGTAATTGGCAGTATACAAAAAGACTCCTTTTTAAACAAGGCCGTAAAAAAGTAGTATAATCATTTCGCAAAGTTCTTAAACTCAAAATAAGTTCTTGACACTAAAGCACAGGTAAAAAGTCAACAAGTAAAGATTATCAAATACGTATTGTTGAGCTTTACAAATATAGTCTTGCATATATCAGACTATTTTTTGAGTTTACTTTAAGACGTGGCAAACTTCATACCTGTTGTTTATTTTAAAGAGGTACACTTATGGAAGAAACATTTGATCAAAAAATTTTTCGCAATGTTCAAAATAAATTTTTAGTATACAAAACAACTGAAGTAGTAGGCGATAAAGCTCAAACACCTAATCTTGAATGGGAAAATCCTGAAAAAGTAGATGAATTTTTTCAATTTGCAAACCACGTAGGAACAAAGATTATTTACATTACTGAAGGTGAAGAAGTAAACGAAGATACGAACGAATCACACAGTTCCATTTTACAAGTTGGTTTTTTATATCAAGGAATAATGCACCATATCAATATCGCTGATGAAAGCGATGACGAGGAAGACAAAGAAGAATATGAGGATAGTGAGTATGAAGACGAATCATACGATGATGAAAACGAGAGTGATTATGAACAAGAGTCTGGTGAAGAAGACACAGAATCAGAAGACAGTCAAACGATATCGCAAGAACGACCATCTCAACCTCAATCTAATGTGCAACAGCAAAGGTATTAATTGAGAACTTTATTTTTTATTTTTCTTTTTTATTTCTAAAGAACTAAATTTTAAGAGTGGTAACTTTGCTTGCTCCATGTTCATTCATGGAAACTCCATAGAGCGCGTCTGCTTCAGAAATAACTGCATCATTATGACTGATGATAACGTATTGTGCTTTATTACAGTATCCTCTAACGAGTTCTGCAAGTTTTTTACTATTCTTTTTATCAAGTGCCGCGTCAACTTCGTCAAGAACATAAAAGCTTGCCGGCTCATATTCTTGAACTGCGAAAAGAAATGCGAGCGCAGTCATTGTCTTTTCTCCACCTGAAAGACTTCGAATATCAAGGAATCGTTTTCCAGAAAGACGTACCTTTATTTCTACACCGCCATTAAAAGGGTCGTTTTCGTCTTCGAGTTTAATACTTGCTTGCCCTTTCATAAGAAGTGTAGAAAAAATTCGTTTAAAATTTGCTTGAAGAGCTTCAAAGGTTTTCATAAAAAGTTCTTTTTTCTTGCTATCAATCTCGTTCATAAGTACCAAGACATCTTCTCGTTCATTTCGTAAAACATCTTTTTTTTCTAAAAGTGAAGCATATTCTTTTTCTACAGAATCATATATTTCTAAGGCACGCATATTGACAGCTCCTAAATTTGCAGCCATAGTTTCAAATTGAGAAAGCTCGCGTTTGATAACATCAAGAGATTTATTTTCATAAGGTTGCACGTCAAGAAATTCTTTAGCTTCTTCTTCTAAACCACTAAATTCTGCTTTGAGGCGTGCTAGTTCTAAATGAACTGCATTATTTTTAAGCTCTATAGTTCGTTGAGAAGATTGTGTTGAAGCAATAGTTCCCTCTGCGACAGCTATTTCTTTTTCAAGTTTAGATTTTTTTGCAAATAAATCTTTAAATTGCGCCATGAATTTTTCTTGCTTAGTAAGAGATTCTTTGAGAGTTTTTTCTTTTTCCCCAATAGTTTTTTCTAAAGAATTTTTTTCTTCAGAGAAATTTTTAATTTCTTTATCGTGTTGTCGAATAATATCAAGCATTTTTTTGCCTTCAGGACCAATAACAGTAACAAGTTCTGAAGAAACGTGTTTACGTTCTGCAGAGAGTTCAATAATTTCTTTTAAAAGAGCTGCTTTTTTATCTTGATAACTTTGTAATTCTGCAAGTTTTGTAGGATTTCTTAAATCAGAAATTTTATCCCTGAGTTGTTGACGTTCTCCTTTCATTTGCGCAAGAGTTCGATTCTTTTGCGAAATTAGTTCTTGAATATCATCTATTTGATCATCAAGTTCAAGATTTTTTTCTTTGAGTTCTTTTTTCTTATTTTCATCAAGCAATGCATCGTCGCCATCCATATGTAAAGATTTTTCTTTTTTGATAATTTCTCCTTCAAGTTCTGCTTTTAATGCTCGAAGCCGTCCAATAAGACCAACAGTATCATCGTATTTTAATTCTAAGTTACTAATAACTGCTTGCGTGTCTGAAAGTTCTGATTCAAGAGCTTGAATTTTTTTAGAAACATCATCTTGACTAAATGCGCCTGCAACTTTTTTCTGACGAAAACCGCCTTGCATTGCCCCGCTAGTTTCTACGATATCCCCTGTGAGTGTAACCATTCGAACTTTTCCTACCCCGACATGTCTAGCTGTTTGAATATCATCGACTACAAGGGTAGAAGCAAAAATATGTTTGAATGCAGGCTCAAGTTCTTTTGCGTAGTCAACTAAATCGATGGCAAAGCCATGAATGCCTGCTCCAGAAATATTTTTTAGATCTGAAGAAAGAGTATGTTGTCGAATTTTATTAAGTGGTAAAAAAGAAGCAACGCCTAAACGGTTTTGTTTAAGATGAGAAATACATTTTGCGGCTGTGGTGTCGGTGTCTACAATAATAGATTTTATTTTTGCACCAGCAGCAATTTCTAATGCTTGAGAATATTTTTTATCTACTCGTGCAAGTTCTGCAACGGTTCCTTTAATTCCAGGAATAGATTGTTTTTTTTCAATAATTGCTTTTATGGCATTACCCCCAGCAACTTGTTCTAAGAATGCACTTCGTCGCGCTTGAAGTTTTGCCAATTCTTCTTGTTTACTAATTGTTTTACTTCTCGCGGTTGCGAGTTGAGAAGATTGTTCTGAAGATTGAGATAAGGCTTTTGAAAGTTGCACACTTGTTTTTTTAAACTCTTGTTTTTGAGATTTTAATTGTTCTAGTTCTTTTTTATTTTCAGTGGCAACAGCTGCAATTTTTTCTAATTTATCATCAATGGACTGAAGTTGAAGTTCTACTTTGTCTTTTTCACGTAAATAATTTTGTTGTTTTTCTCGAAGAGCATTCATCTCTTGTTGAATGGATTCTACTTCTTTATCTATTTCGTCAACACGATTATCTGCAGAACTTTCTTGTTCTAAATTATGTTTTTTCTTAAAAGCAGAAATTTTATCATCAATAAGAGATTGTTCTTTTTTTCGTTGAGTTATTTGTTTATCAAATTCAGTTAATCGTTTTTTAAGAACATTTGTTTTATCAACGAGTTCAACTTGATCAGATTCTAAATCTTTTTTACGAGCAGTAACTCTTTGAAGTTCAGTTTCTAAAGTTTCTAATCGTTGTTTATCAAGAGCTAAAGATACTTTTAAATTTTCAACGGATTTATTAAGTTGGACTTGGTCTTTATTTCCCTTTGTTTCAATTTCCGAATTTATTGATGCAATTACTTCTTTTTTCTCTTTAATAAGTTGTTGTTGTTTAGATATTTTTTCTTCATAAGAAGTTAATTTTTCAGAATTAGCATCCATAATTTTTTGCGATTTGTCAATTAGTAAACGTTTTTTATCCATGCTGAGGGTAAGAAGGGTTTTTTTGTTTCGTTTACGTCGTTCTTCTAAATCTTTATATTTTTGAGCTTTATCCCTGTCTTTTTTTAATTCTTTAAGATACGTTTCTCGTTCGCTTAAAATAATATCGGCTTCGTTAAGTTTTTCTTCAACACGATTAAGTTCACGAATTGCTTTTTGTTTTTTATCTTCATAAATGTTAATTCCTGCGATTTCTTCTATAATTCCTCGACGTTTTTCAGGCGTCATTTCGATAAGTCTAACAATATCTCCTTGTAAAATAATATTATAGCCATCAGGGTTAATGTTTGCTAATGAAAGTACGTCAAGAATTTGAGTTCGTGTAGACGTTACATCGTTTATTTTATAAACACCTTGACCGGTGTGTTTAATGATTCTTGTAATTTTTACAGTATCTGATTCTATAGAAGGGAATTCTTTTTCTCGATTATCAAACCAGATAGAAACTTCTCCTTCCTTAGAAGGTTTTTTAGATTTACCACCATTGTAGATAAGATTGGAGGATTTTTCTACTCGCAGACCTTTTGCGCCTGCTTTTCCTAGTACAAAACAAAGAGAATCAAGTACGTTTGATTTACCACTACCATTTGGACCTAAAATACAATTAAACCCGTCACCAAACACTACTTCTGTTTTGCTCGCGAAGGATTTAAAGCCTTTCATTTCCATACGTAGAATTTTTGTCACTATGTTGCACCCTTTATATACACCTTGATTTTAGGTTCTACAGTCACTAAAGAGAGTTGTTTTATAAAGATTATTATTCTATTGGGGTCTGTCTTAAGTCTTTGAGTTAGTTAATACCATCTACGCCAATAGTACTTAAAATACAAGAAATTTTGAAAAAAACACAGGGTATGAAACAATATTTGGTATGAAACAATATTTTTTCTGCAATGATGATGGCAAGGTAGAAGTGTTACTCAGGAAACTCTTGGGACAAACCCTATTTTATTTAACGTTTTTAAAATGAAGCTTTACGAATTCATCTTTTTTTAAACCTTTTAGAACTATTTTTTTAAGAGCTTGAGCGACATGAGTTGAGCCTTTTGGTAAGATAAAACCTGCTCGAGAAGAAAGTTCTTCAAATTGTTCAATAGCTATTGCTCGAGCAACAATACTTGCTGCGGCAACTTGTAAGTATGCAGATTCTGCTTTTGTAACCGCTACGTCACCGGCAGTGCAACCAGGGAATTTATCCACCACGTGAGATGCTTGAGGAGCTATTTTTTTAAGATTTTCACCTACTTGAGCGTGTAAAGTATTAAGAAGCTGAGTTGAAGAATATGTTGATTGTTTGTTATTATATTCTTTAGGAAATAGATTTTTAACAACAAAGTTATGCGGAAATTCTTTTCGAAGTCGCGTAGCAATTGTTTGACAATCTCTGTCACTTAGTAGTTTAGAGTCTTTTACGCCATAAGAAAGTAATTGTGGTAATTGTTTTTTACAAAAAAGAGCGCCTACAACGACAAGGCCGCCAAAAGTATCACCTTTAAGTGTTTCATCACTACCTATAATACAGTCTGCAAAAACTGCTTTGCAAGATTGTTTTTGTAAGGAAGGTTTCATATTTTTATGTTGAATAAGAAGGTTATGTTTTGCACATAAGCGTTTTAATTCTTCTTCAAGAGGTTGTTTTGCTTGGATAACGAGTTTTCCGCTTTTATATAAAATAAAAACTGCGTCTTTGTAAGTATAACGAATGAGTTCATAAGGAGAACTTACTTTTTGAAGTGACGCTCCTAAATTGTTAAGAAAAGATATATCTTGAGGAGCTACTTTTGTACATACAATCACCATTTTATCACACATGCTCAATACTACATTATGAGGATTCAATTACTGAAGCCACTGAAGAAATTCCTTGAGACGCCCATATTTTAAGCCAACCAAACCAAGGAACTCGAGCGTAAGCAACTCCTAAAATTTGCGAAGAATTAATTGTTGTTTCATCGACATAGTCGTGTTGTATTTGATACCAATTATGATCTCCTTTTGTTTGAAACAAGTATGTTGTTTGATTGGTTTGTTCGTGCGTAATTGGTTTTTTTTGCACTACGCGATGAATTACAGGATAGGGAGTTTTTGCATTAAAAACTAAAACATCTCCTACGCTTATACGTTCAGGTTTTTTTCCATGTAACAAAATCAAATCCCCTTTATTAAAACCATTAGGTAGAGTAAATGAAGAAAAGTTTTTTTGAGAGATGTTTTTTTTAGCATACCATTCCTCTTGTGAACAAGTCGTTATATTATTGCATACTGCAGGTGAATTCCACCATTCATCAAAAGTTCCTTCGTGCTCCATACTTCCTGAAATAACCGCCACCAAAGGTAAATTTGTCCCCGCTATCAAACCAACAAGAGGATATATAATAAAACGCACTAAAATAAATGCCAAAAGAATTGCTAGAATCCAACTTGTTGATGAGGTACCATTCCAGACATAATTCCAAAATTGTTTGCCTTTTTTTAGCAGAGTAAAAAACCAGCCAGAAGATTTATCTGAGGAAGTCATGTTTTATTATGAAGTAAGATTGTTTAAAAAGATTTGCATCAAAAGGCCTTATTCAAAAAGGAGTCTTTATGTGTACTGCCAATTACAACAAAAACAGTAATCTGGCTATTTACTTACCTGTTTACCGCCCGCGCGTTATTTGTCCAAAGGCGATAAGAATAACGCGCAGTATACGAATTCACAGTATTTTGAACAAGGCCCATCAAAAGTAAATAAATAGGCTACAAGTAATATAATATAATATAAATGCTCTTTTAGAACAATACTTGAGTAACGATAGATTTAAAAAAGTCAATTGTTTGCATAAGAGAATATGAAAAGAAGTAGTTCTTTTCAAAATAGGTGATATTTTATGGTAACAAAAGCAAAGATTATTCAATCATCTGATGCTAAAAAAAAGAAACAACAAAAAGTAAAAAAATTCAATAAATCAAATAAGTCAACAGTAAAAAAATGTAAGACATCGTGTTGTCTACAGCCGTTTATGAAACGAAACGTACTTATTTTAACAACATTACTCGTAGTAGTAGCACTCTTATTTATATTCACACATACTCCTGCAAGTGAAAACAATCAAGAAAATATGAGTGTTGTTGCAACTATTAATGGCGAACCTCTTTACCAATATGAAATTGATAATTATTGGAATTTACTTTCAGCAGAACAAAAAACGCAAGTTGAAAAAGACGATTTAATTCAAGAGCTTATTTCTCAAAAACTTTTGTTACAACGAGCAGCAGAGCGCGGTTTTAGTACGACACGTGAGCAAGCTCAAACAATTTTAGAAAACCAAATTGCTCAACAAGGAGCAAATTTTAGTGAATATGTTGAGTGGTTAGAATCACAAGATATGAATCTAGAAGACGTTTTACAAACAATAGCTCAACAAACAACACTTTCTAAATTACTAGAAGAAGAGACAAATAGTTCTGCAGTTAATGTGAGTCAAGAAGAGATTAATACATACTATGAAGAAAACAAAGAACAATTTATGCGACCAGAACAAATGACTGTTCGACATATTTTGATAATGAATTCAGAAGATAGTAATGAAAGCGAAGTTGTTGAATTAGTCCAGCATATCGAATCAGAATTAGATGCTCAAAATAACGAAAATTTTTGTGAACTCGTTAACGAATACTCAGCAGATACTGCAAGCAAAGAAAATTGTGGAGAATATACTTTCAAAAAAGATGAAATGGTTCCTGAATTTGAAAATGCTGCTTGGGATATGGCAATTGGTGAACGAAGAACTGTTCAAAGTAACTATGGATATCATATCATGCTTAAGATGGACAAAGTAAGCAAAGGGCGTTATACACTTTCTGATTTTGTACCAGGTACAGAAGAAATAACCTTTGAAAAAGCAATTGGAAATATGGTTTTAGAAGAAAAAGCAAAAGCTATTTTTGACGAATACGTCCAAGAACTTAAAAAAGGAGCGAAAATAGTTTTTAAAGACTAAAAAGGCTTTCTTTTTGTAAAAAACGCTTTTTTCTTTTTTATTTTTCTTTTTTCTTCATATACTACAGCAAGAACCTATAACAATAGTAATTTTATAGCACTGCGCCTGCATAATTGGCTTATGCTCAATACCGTGTCAAGGCCTTAGTATACTTTTTTATTCCTTTCTAGACAAAGCCTGTAAATGACAAGGTTTATAAAATCAAACCCACTTGATATTTTTATACATAAATGGGTCCCACTCGAGTATTGAATGGAATTCAAAGCAATGAATTGTGGACACTCTTATGTATACCAGCCCGACACGAGAGTACTTGTTGGAGCGACGACGAAATCAGCATCGTAAGATGTTGACTCCACTGGAGGTCAAGCTATGAATACAGGAGTTAGTGTCTCGGGCAACAATCATTTACCTATACAAAAGCATAGCACGCCAGTAACGCGTATCACAATCATTTATTCACACTCACAAGCTCCAAGAAACTAAAATAAAGCACTTTAAGAGCCTGTCTGTCAAGAAACATAGTCCCACATACAAGACTATTAGGTATACATTACGTAACGGCTAATTCTATGATCTTTTGTAATACTAAAAAACAAAGGAGGCGATGCTAAAATGGCAAAAATCGCGCAAGTATCAGCAAAATATATTATTCATGCAACTATTAACATTGATGGAGTTGTAGATCGTCCTGATGTAATCGGAGCAATCTTTGGACAAACAGAAGGGCTTTTAGGAGAAGACTTAGAGCTTAGAGAATTACAAAAAAGTGGCCGAATTGGACGAATTGAAGTAACTTCAGACAATAAAGGCGGAAAAACTAACGGAGAAATCATAATTCCTAGTTCACTTGACAAGGCAGAAACGGCAATTATAGCTGCAGCGCTTGAAGTTATTCAACGAATAGGACCTTGTAATGCAAAACTTGAAATCAAAAATATTGAAGATATTCGTGTTTCTAAACGAAAACAAGTTGTAGATAGAGCAAAAATTCTACTTAGAGATCTTATTGAAGGCGTTATGCCCGATTCTCAAGAAATAGCAGACGAAGTAGCATATTCGGTACGTGTTATGGAAATCCAAACATATGGGCGAGAACGACTATCAGCAGGACCTAATATTGACGAAAGCGATGAAGTAATTGTTGTTGAAGGTCGAGCAGATGTTCTTAATTTACTTAAATATGGATTTAAAAATGCAATTGCTGTTGGAGGAACAGGTGTTCCAAAAACAATCGCAGAATTATGCAAAGAAAAAACAGTTACTGTTTTCGTAGATGGTGATCGAGGTGGCGATTTAATTATTAAAGAATTGATGAGCCTTACAGAAATTGATTTTGCTTGTAAAGCACCAGACGGTAAAGAAGTTGAAGAACTTACTAAAAAAGAAATCCATAAAGCACTTCGTGGAAAAGTAACTGGTGAACAATTTGCTTTAGAACATGCAACTAATAAACCAGAGCACCATACTCGAAAAAGTAGCGACAACAAAAATTCACGAAACGACAAAACTACAAATCGAAAAAATACTGATCGAGATCGACGAGATCAATCAAACGAATATAAAAACTCGCGAAGCGACAAAACTACAAATCGAAAAAGTGTAGGTCCATCAGAGAACGAAAAAGAACAATTTAACAAAATGTTAGAAGATCTTATAGGAACACGAGGAGCATATATTCTAGATAAAAAACTAGAAATTCTTGGTAAAATACCTGTAAGTGAACTTGCAAATAGCATTAAAAGTTTACATAACGCAATCTATGCAGTAGTCTTTGATGGCTCTGTAGAACAAGAACTTTTAGATGTGAGTGAAAAAAGCAATGTTAAATTCTTAGTAGCTATGAGCAACACGCTTAAAGTAACAGGAAAAACAAAAATTCTCACACCAAACGAATTAAACGCGTAAAGCGTTTTTTTTATTTTTCTTATTTTTTTGATTTCTTTATATGATTACGTTTATTTTTTGCTTTTTTGTGAGACAAATATTTAGCTTCTTCATGAAGTTCTTTAGAATATACTCCTTCTCCTGAATCCGCGCTAAAACCTTTTACTAAGTAAAAAATTCCTGCACCAAAAGCCGCAACCGAAGCAAACAATAAAACAAATTTATCGCCTCTTTCTGCGGCTACTTGAGGTGTGGTTTCTAACATATATTTGAAAAATAAAGCAGAAGCACCAAATGAACTTAAGCCAATTAATTTTGCAGTTCGAGCGAGTTTTATTTCTACTGAAGGCATAAATTTTTCTCTATGAAAAACATTTTTTAAGGCTTTAAGTTCTTTTTTCCAAGAACGTTTAAACGTTAAAAAATCTTTTTTTGAGCCAGTTTCTAAAAAAATAAGTTCGTTTTCTAAACGTGATTCAGAACGTTGAAAAAATGTCTCAATATCTTCAAAAAATTCTATTGTCTTATGACCTAAATCCACAAGTTCCTTAAGTTCTTTTTTTTTGTGGGAAGAATTTTTTTCATTTGAAAATTCTTTATCCAGTAGAGGCGAAACTTCTCCAAGAATTTCATGCAATCTATTTGCTGCATGCACTAATTGGCGTTTTGTAATCGCAAGTAAACGCTGCTCGTTATGTGCGCAACGAGAAAGGGTTTTGTTAGCTTCTTCATGATATATATCTTTTTGAAGTAAAGGTATTGTTTTTGAGCGATCTTCATGGATTTTTACAAAAGAAGACGCAAAACGAGCAATATGTTTTGACATAGTAAGTATTTCAGCATAACGTGTTTGTAAAGAATGTAGTTGCATAAGTGACACCTCAACAAAAAACAAGAAAGCCATATTTAAAAACCTTTTTATACTTGTCCAACTTTGTTGGCTTTATGATTCCTTTCGCGTCCCAATTACCACAAAATCTAGATGATTTTATAGGTCAAGAAAAAAGTATTCAAGATATACGAAACTTTTTTGACAATTTTAGTAAAGGACAAGCTCTTCTTTTACACGGACCTACAGGCATAGGTAAAACAAGTTCAGTGCAAGTATTTGCAAAAGAAAAAAAGTATGATTTATTAGAACTTAATGCAAGCGATGCGCGTAATAAAAAAAATCTTGAAGAATTTTTGTCTAAAGCAACAGGACAAATGAGTCTTTTAGGAACTAAAAAAATAATTCTTATTGATGAAATTGATGGAATCTCAGGAACTAAAGATAGAGGAGCAATACCTACAATAGTAAAAACGGTTAAAAAATCTCCTTTTCCAATAGTCATTACAGGAACAAATATTTTTGATAAAAAATTTTCTCCACTACGAAAAGTGTGCAAATTAGTCACATTTAATACATTACAAAGTCAAGATATACAAAAAATATTAAACAAAAAATCTAAGGAATTACCAAAACAAATTGATGAAAGTATAATAAAAAAAATTTCTTATCGTTGTGGAGGAGACGCGCGAGGCGCGCTTACTGATTTATTTTGTACTGTGCTTACTCAAGAAACATCAACTGATTTTGATACTAGGCGTCAAACTGTAGATATTGAGGATGCTTTACTTCGCGTTTTTAAAACTACACAAGCGAGTATGAGTTTAGGAGCTTTTGATCTTGTTGATGAAAATCTTGATAAAATTTTTTTATGGCTTGATGAAAACATTCCTCAAGAGTATAGTCGAGCAGAAGATATACATCAAGCGTTTGAAAAGCTTGCACTTGCAGATGTTTTCTTTGGACGTATAAGACGTTGGCAATATTATCGATTTTATGCGTATTGTTATGTTCTTGTCACAGCAGGAATTTCTTTTGCTAAAAAAGAAAAATATTCTAAAATAACAACGTTTAAACAACCAAGCCGATTGCTTAAGTATTGGCAAGCAAATATTACCTATGCGAAACGTAAAGCAATTGTTGAAAAAATAGCTCTTTTACAGCGTATTTCAAAAAATACTGCTCTTCAAAGTTCTTTATATCAATTACTTCCAGCTCTTGCGTACGATAAGGGAGTTCAAGAAGAACTCGAACTCACAAGTGAAGAAATCGCGTGGTTACAAAAACAAACACCCACAACACCATAATAATACAAAAAAATAAGATTACAACAATGATAGCGTATCAAAAAATAATTAACACCTATTTCAAACCAGGATCCTTAGCTCACAAAATATATATGAATCACGTTACATTAGTTACTAAAAAAGCCTTAGAAGTCGCCAAACGAGTTCCAGAACTAGATCCTAATATAGAATTTATTGAGGAAGCAGCGATGCTTCACGACATAGGTATTTGTAAAGTGAATGCACCAGGACTGGGTTGTTTTGGAAAAGCGCCATATATTCAACACACCATTTTAGGAAAAGAAATTTTAGAAAAAGAAGGTTTATTTAAACATGCTCATATTTGTGTTCATCACAATATTGGCCTTTCAAAAAAAAGAATTATTCAAGCAAATCTTCCTCTTCCCCATAAAGATATGATTCCTGCGACTATTGAAGAAGAAATTATTTGTTTTGCAGATAAATTTTTTACAAAAATGCCAAATAGAAAAAATCCTGAAATGAGCATAAAAGAAATAAAAGAAAAAATAAAAAATCACCATCCAAAAAATGTAATTATATTTGAACATATGTGTAAAAAATTTAAAGAACCAAACACATAAAAATAAAGCAACACCAACAAAAAAAGTAAAATAGAAAAATAACGAGTGAAATTATGATTATAGGAATTGTAGGAAAACCAAGTGTTGGAAAAAGCACCTTTTTCAAAGCGGCAACGCTTTCTGAAGTAGATATTGCAAATTATCCGTTTACAACAATTAAACCAAACCACGCAGTTGGTTTTGTAAAAATTACTGATGTTGCTCAGCTTGAGCCGTATAATAAACGAGCAAATCCTCGAGCAGGATATGTTAAGGGTCCTTGGCGATTTGTTCCTATTGATTTAGTTGATGTTGCAGGTCTTGTTCCTGGAGCACATAAAGGCGAAGGAATGGGCGGTTCTTTTCTTAATGACCTTAATCAAGCAAATGCTCTTATTCACGTTATTGACGTTAGTGGCAGCGTTAATGAAAAGGGAGAAGCAGTAACTCCTGGAAGTTATGATCCTGCAAAAGATATTGCTTTTTTAGAAGAAGAATTAGATCATTGGTACGCAAGCATTTTGCAAACTGGTTGGATGAAATTTGTTCGAGTTCTTGAACAAGAAAAAGCCGATGTTGCAAAAGCAATAACTAAACAAATGAGTGGCGTGGGCGTTAGTGAAGACATTGCTAAAACTGTTTTAAAAAACTTAAACCTATTAGAAAAATCTGCAAAAGATTGGGATGAAAAACAACGCTTCGCTCTCGCAGGAGAGTTACGAAAAAAAACAAAACCAATAGTTATTGCAGCAAATAAAGCAGATCATCCCAAAGGTCAAAAAAATATAAAACGCTTACAAGAAGAATTTCCCCAGTATAGTATAATTCCTACCAGTGCAGAGTCAGAGCTTGCTCTTCGAGAAGCAGAAAAAAAAGAATTAATAGAATATATTTCTGGTGAAAAAAAACTTATCATTACTGCAAAAGGTAAAAAAGAGTTATCCGAGCAACAACAAAAAGCACTCGAGTTCATTCAAGAGCATATTTTAAAAACGTATGAACAAGGAACAGGTATTCAAGCAGTTCTTAATAATGTAGTTTTTGATATTCTAAAAAGAAAGGCAATTCACCCAGGAGGTGTTGGAAAGCTCGAAGATAAAGACGGTAATACACTGCCTGATTGTTTTTTAATGAAACAAGACGCAACAGCTCTTAATTTTGCCTACACACTCCACAGCGATTTTGGAGATAATTTTGTAAAAGCAATTGATGTGAAAAAAAATATTCCTATTGGAAAAGATACTGTGCTTAATCATCTAGATATTATTGAAATTAAATCGACAAAATAATTTTGAAGATTAAACAATTGTATTACTTAAAATGATCAGAATAAAAAATACGAATGTAATTAAACATTTAGAAAAAATAATTTAAAAAAGAAAAGTAAAAATAATTTATTTTCTAGCAACACCATAGTGTTGTAAAAGTGCTTTATAGCGGTCAAAATCTTCTGAACGACGAAACGCTTCAATTTGTTCAGGAGGAAGTTTACTTAACCATTTATGCATTGCTTTTAGCACTTCTTTTGTTTCCTCTTGAACTAAAGACTCTTTATGTTCTACTGTTGCAGAGATATCTTCTTGAGAAATTTCTTCAATATCTTCATCGTCAACAGACTTTTTTGAAGAACTAAATAATTTTTGAAAGAATCGAGCCATAAGATTTTGTTTTTTATTTTCTAAAGTTTCAACTTCTTCGTCAAGGTTTTGGACTTCTTCTTCTATAGATTCTAATTCGTCATATGTTTGAGGATCAGAAACGTGTGCTTCTTGAATTTCTTCTTCCATTAACTCAGCAGTTTTTGATTTCTTTTTGAATAAAAAGCCAAAAAAAGAGACTTTCTTATTATCATCATAAACGGTTGAACTTGTCACACTCACATCTGGAACACGTTGAGGTTCTTCTGATTTTGAGAAAAATGTTTTTGGAAAAAATGAACGTGAATTCCTTCCTTTTCGTTGCGCAATGTATGCGTCTAAATCGTTGTTGAAATCGTTTTTTCTTGCAATAATAAACCACCCTTAATGTGTATATGAAAAACCAACACGTTATAATTTATAAGTCTTTTGCAAAGAAAAAGGTGGGGACGCTGGGATTCGAACCCAGATCAACAGGTCTCTTCCTTAAAGCGAAAAACTTCAACAGACCTTTGGCCTAATCATTGCCATAGAAATTCTATAGCTCATCGCTCCAAAACTGGAGCCCATTATTCTAGCCAGGTTATACTACGCCCCCGATAGAGAAAACAAACTATAAAGAGTTTATAAAAGCTTTGATTCATATTAATTAGAAAATTGATAAGAAGATAATTGCTCTTTTAATTGTTTACGAGCGTGAAAAATTCTTGATTTTAAAGTCCCCAAGGGAATACCTATATCTTTGGATATTTTGGCATATGAATACCCTTGAATAAATTTTTCAAAAGGTTCTTTATATAATGAAGACAAAGAATTTATTTCTCTATTAATATCTTCTTGAACAAATAAATCAGTAGCAGTTTTTGTATGCGCAAGAGCAGTTGATTCTGAAGAATCAAATGTTGCTTGAAATACAACTTTTTGGGATCGGCGATACTCATTTATGAAAGTGTTATACATTATGGTCTTAGACCATGCTAAAACACTTTTGTTATAGGTATACGTATTTTTTTTCTCTAATGCCTTTAGAATAGTTTCTTGACGAAGATCTTTTGCCCGTTGATCATTATTATTTGTTAAATGTAAAGCAAAAGCATATAATTTTTCTTGAGAAGCAATAAGTTCGTCAATAACTGTATCTTGATTCAAAATAATCACCTTATAAAAATAATTATCTTCGTTTTTTAGTTGTTTTTTTTGAAGACGGTTTTTTTGTTGTGCGTTTTTTAGAAGACTTTTTGGTTGTTTTTTTAGCAACTTTTTTAGTAGTTTTCTTTTTTGATGATTTTTTCTTTGAAGACCTTTTAGGTTTTTTCTTAACAGGTATTTTTTTCTTTGAAGATGTTTTCTTCGTTGAGGAAGTTAAGGATAATGACTTAGGTTTAGACGCTTTTTTTGATACTACTTTTTTTACACTGCTCTTTTTTTGTTGAGTTGATTTTTTTTGTCGAAGGGAAAAAAGTAACCAAGCCATCATAGCTGTAAGTAGGAATAATCCCCAATTAATATAACCACAAGCAAGATCAAAAAATTCTATTGGAGTGTAATCTTCAACAGGCATAACGTCAACTACAATTACATCGCTTTGCGCAGTGCTATTATATGAGTCTGTTGCAGTCATTTCAATGGTTGTTGAGCCTGACCAATCTTGGGCAGATACTAATTTTAAAATGTGGTCTTGAGTAAAAAGCTCATACTGTAATTCAGATTCATTAATTGAAGTTACATTGTAAGAAACAATATCATCGTCTGGATCTGCGAAAAAATTCGTTAAATCAAAGGTGCGAGCTCTATCTTCTTCTAAAATAATATGTCGCGTTGAATTTGTTTGAGTATCGTATGTTGTGTAAAAGGTATCTCTTGTTGGGATTCCTTGAGTATAGAGTAAAGCTGCTGCACTAAGAAAAATAAGTGCTAAAAGCACAAGCCCTAATACTTTTCGTCCAACGAATTTTCTTCCTTGACTTGCTCGAATAATAAGTACGATAAGTGCAACCAGAAATAAAGCGCTTAATCCCATTGCAATTTTTCGACAAGTTGATTGCTCCATAAACCAGTTGTACGCATTTACGTGCCAAGGATGATCTTGTTTTAATACAATAGATAAGGATTTGCTGATTTGTACGCCTGAATAGTCTTGAGTAAAAACTAAAGTTGGTTGACTGACTAAATCTTCTGAAGCGTTAATCATACTAAAATCTTGAGTAAGCGTGTCTTGATTGACATCAAAAATAATTTGTGTAGATTCACTTTTTCCTAATGCGATTTGAGAAGTGTTTTCTAAGGACAAATAAGGAGTTAGATTTTGCACCGCAACATCGTATACACCATATCGAAGACCATCATTTTTTACAGTAAAAACGAGTTGTTCTGTACTCATATGTTTTGTTCTTGAAGAGGGTGTGACAGTTAGAGAGTCACAATCTTTTACAGGTTCTACTTTGAATACTGCTGTATTTACATCAACAATATTTCCTGCCCTGTATGTTTCTATAGTCACTTCATGACTTGTTGTTTTATTAGGGTTTGGAAGTGTGTAAAGTAACTCAATATCTTGTTCGTCGTGAGCACCAACATGAATGCTTGTTTGATTTAATTCAAAAAATTCAGGCGCGTAAAGAACAAAACCAACATCTGTTTCCCTAACACCATCATTTTTTACAGTAAATCGTTGATTACCTGTATCAAGTCCGCATCGAGAAAATTTTTCGTGTGGTGCGTAATTATATGTTGAAAGTTCATAACAATTAAGTAAACTAGCATTAATTGATAGTTCTTTTACAATGTCGCCATTTTGTGAAATTGCTTCTACATTAATTGTATACTCTCCTTCTTTTGAAGGCTTTACAGCTTCAACGGTTACAGGTATAGTTACTGATTTGCCAGCTTCTAAGGTTATGTGAGGAGAAGGTTCACCTTCAATTTCTGGGTAAGTTGCGTGTACAAAAGAAGGTGCATCTATATCTATAGTGTATGTTTCAGTAAAGTTATTATCGTTTTGTAAAAAGAGAGGAAATTCTAATCCATCTCGAACACAAGAAGATATATTTTGAGGTCCTAAAAGCGAGAAAGGATACTCTTGAGGAATATTAAGTTGTTGTGTGAGTTGCGCTTTAAGTTGGGAACCTTGTGCTTGAACATCATATGCTAATTCATGCTCGCCGTACACATCACAAGGTAAATTATAATGCACATATACATTTGCTTTACTTCCTGAAGGAATAATAATTGAATCTGATGAAAGAGTTGCGTAATCTTCAAATTTTTCTACATCTATAGTGTATTCTTCAGTGAATAATCCAACGTTGTGAATTTGAAAAGAAGTTGAGAACGGCTCACATACTTCTTGAGTAAGCGTTGTGTTGTATAAACCTGTTACGAGGTTTTGACACGTTTTAAAATTAAGTTCTTGAGTAAGTACTTGAGTGTCACCATATACAGATGTTATTTGAATATCAAGGTCTTGACTACCTGAAACACCACAAGGTGCATTAATGTATAAAAGGATTTCTTCAGATGCTCCTGGAGCGATGTCTACTTCTGTTGTTGAAAGTACTACATAGTCTTTATTTGTTTGAATAGAATACTGGGAAGTGTATGAACCTGTATTGGTGATTTGAATAGAATCAGTCATAGTTGCACAAGTACAAAGTTCAAAACCACTATAAGGAGAACTAACACTAAATCCTTTGTTCATATCAATAAGAGTCACATGAATACTTGTAGAATTATCAACTGAGTAAGCACCTTCTTGAGCAAATTCTGCTGATGTGAAGGGTAATGTGATTGCAAGGAGTGCAATAAGTGCAAGTATCATCCATATTTTTTTCATTGTGATATCCTCAATTTTTTACTTGTTTGTTTTTATTAATAGGTAATGTGATTGTGTGAATTATTAGGAATATGATGTTTAAGTATATTTGGATAATGAAAAATAAAAATTAAAAAAAAAAGAAAAGTTTAGACATACATTTAGTAGTATGTTTTGTCTTCGTCGTCTTCGTCGTCTTCAGAGCCTTTTAGTTTGTTAAAACCAACTACAAGACCAACAATAATTAAAACGATTACTAAAACGATAAGTCCAATTTCTAAAACTTTTTTTAAGCCATCCCAACCAGATGCGCTATCTGCTTCTACAACGGATGCTGTTAAAGGAATATTTTTACTTTCAGTACCATCGTCGATGGATAATTGGAAGTATTTTTCTCCAACAGATGCTTCGTCATCAGCAGTTACATACATGTAAGCGGTTGCTGTGCTTTGTGCAGGAACTACTACAGATGCACTAGGGTCGATTCGGTATGTTCCCCATGCGTCCATTCCAGATACTGCAATTGCATATGTTTTATCAGAGTTTGCGTCGTTTGCAATAGTGATAGGATATACTGCACCATTTCCTTGAACTTCAACTGATTGTGAAGTAGGAATGGTTACCTGTGTTGTTTCTTGTGCACTATTTGACTCAACATCTCCAAGAACAGTTACGGTTGAAGTATGTGTGGTTGTTTCGTATTCATCGAATTTTACGGTGTATACAATATCATATACTCCAGCTTGTGCGTCGCTTGGGAATCGAAGGATGATTTTTTCGAATGTTTCAGCTTCGTCAGCTTCTAATTCGTCAAGAGTTTCTGTATCTCGAATGTTAAGTTCAGGTACATCAACGCTAAGAGTTACAGAATCTAAATCGTAATCTCCCATGTTTTTTATCTTAACTAAAGCACTAAGTGCTCGTCCAGGTAAAACTTCGTCTGCTGGGCTTAAGTATGCTTCTTTGATAACAACTGCATCATCAGCTTCTACACCTTGAACGTCAAGGTTATATTCCATTGTATAGGAAACGCTGTTTTTGTCAGTTACGAAAATTCGAAGTTTGTAATCTTCTCGATCCATATTCATTGGAATTTCCAAGTCAAGATCTACACTTCGTGTTCGGTCTGCTTCCAGATCAAAAACGTTAGATGTTTGGATTACACTTTCTGTTTCGTACTGGCTGTATTGGTATCCAAAAATACCTGCAGTAACTTGAACATCTTCTACATCCGCAAGAGCGTTTACACGCACACGGATAGGCAATTCTTCGCCTCGTTTAACTTCGAGAACATAATTGCTTTGGTTGTATGGGTCTAATTGTTCGCCATCGATTTTCAAGTAATCTACTTGTAAGTCGTTGGTTGCACTAACTAAACTCATTGGTACAATGGTTAATGCAAGTAATGCCACCATTAATACTCCGAAAAATTTATTTGAAACCATTTTTTTAAAACCCCCATTTGTATAGGTGTTGATATTGTGATATAATCACAAAAACACAACTCCTATTTAAATGTTTCTGTTTTGTAACTATTATTGAGTAATTACAAAACACCTTTAGGCAGTCACCTCAAGGTATCCTGCTTTTACTCGCCGAATTTCATTGTCTGAGAACTCAATATAAGGATAATATACTCCTTCTTCTACGTACTCAGGAACGAAACCGTGAATTTGTATTGTTGTTCGTTCTCCATCTTCAAGGCTAACGGCAGAACTTTTCATTCGTACGCCAAATTCTGGAAGAGTGAAGCTCATTCGAATTCCATCAAGATCAATTCCAGCATAATTTTCAATATCTGCTTGAATTATAATGGATTCTCCTGCCCGTGCTTTTTCAAAATCATGCCCGTAAACCCCAAATGATCGGATTTTAAGACCTGATTCTGGGCCAAAAGCATAAGCCTCAGATTCTTCCTTAGGAAGAACGGTAATTGGTTGGACCGCAATAGCATTATTGCCATTAGAATCTACAACCACTAAAACAAGGAAGTAATTTCCTTCTTGTGTAAATGTATGTTGTGCGGACATGCTTGTTGCTGTTGCAAGAGGAACTTGCGCAGCATCAGTTACAGTCCATTGATAAGAAGCAATATCCACGTTAGGAAAAGGCGAATAACTTTGTGAGCCATCCATAACAAATTCTTCTCCAACGTATGCTACGGTAGGTGCATCAATAACTGCGACTGGATTTGCACTATCAACTACTTCAATATTAAGCCAAGCATCGCTTGCCCATTGACCATCGTAAGCAATTACTCGCACACTTGTTTGACCAACTGCGTTAAGATCTGCAGCTACATCGTCTCCTTGTAAATACGCTTCTAAAACTGACGAATCAGTAAATCCTGTATCAAGGAAAAAGGTAATTTGATCACCGTCTGCATCAAGAACATGAGTTGGCAAATTATCAACTACTGTTACGTTTCCTTGAGAGAGGGGAAATGTGTAATTTGAATTAAGTAACAATTCAGGTGCGGAATTTGATGCGCTTGAATTATACACTAATACTGTAAGTGTTTGCGTAACAGAGAGTTCTCCATCATAGGCGATTGCGTCAACAGTTGTAAGACCTACACCTTCTAAACCACACTCCACTTCGTTGCTGTTTGTTAATGAACAATCAATTACAGACGCATCGGTAAATCCATCATCTACAAAATACATCATGTTGTCGCCGTCCATGTCATGTGTAACATCATCAAGATCAACAAGATCTACAGGACTTTGTTGGTTAATATCAAACATGTAAAATTGTGTTAAGTTTACAAATTCTGGTGCGTTATTTGTGGTGTTTTCATCATATACCAAAATATAGATATATACAGATGTAGTATCCACTCCATCAGTTGCGCTTATCTCTACTGGTGCAAGACCAACAGACTGTAAGTCGCAATCAATAACGCTTCCTGCTAAAGAACAATCTGCAACAGCAGAGTTTCCATTAACTAAAGAGTAAGATAATTGATTACCATCTACATCATATGCAACATCATCTAAATCTACAACGTCAACAGATCCTAATTGTAAAGGATAGGAGTAAAATTGACTCATGTTAAATTCTGGTGCGTTATTTAGTGAATCATCAGTAACTTGCACAGTTATAGTAATTGAGGTTTGGTCAATACCATCAGATGCAATAACATCAAAAGTTGTTTGACCAACACCTGTTAAGTCTGCGTGAAGTGTTGAACCTGTAAGACTTGCAACTAAAACATCCGCATCAGTTGATGTTTGATCAAGTGAAAATGTAATAGCGTCACCGTCTGCATCACTTACAACATTGTCTAAATCAACCATATCTACTTCATCAGCTGATAAAGGATAGGAGTAAAATAGTTGCATTGCACTGTCAAATTCTGGTGCGTTGTTTGTTGAAGGTGTTACTTGTACTGTGATTGTTGCACTTGTTTGTGCTTGACCATCTGATGCGATAACATCAAACGTTGTTTGGCCAACACTTTGTAAATCACATTGTACTTCAGATCCTGCTAAGGAACATGTTGCAACGTCAGGATTTGATCCTGCAGTGATATCATATGTTAGTGCGTCATCATTTTCATCAAAAGCAACACTGTCTAAATCAACAAGTGTTACTGGTGAAGGTGTTGATAAGGGATAAGAATAAGATAAATTTAATCCGTTAAAAACAGGTGCAGTGTTTACTACACTAAGTTCAAGCGTATCTACACTTTGTGATCCCGTCTCTAAATTTTGGGCAAGACCATGGATGATGTAATTCCCGTCAAGACCTTGTGTTGAAAAAGAATCAAAAGTAAAATCAATTCCGCCAACATCAGTAGATTGCACTAAAGTTTCAACTACTTGATAATCTTGCGTGTAAAGTGTAATTGTTGAAGATACATTATATGAGCCAAATTCAAAGCTCGTGTATTCGTAAGCAACATCAGTTCCACGAGGCACAGATTGCGCCGCAGAACTTCCCCCTTCATATTGAAGAGTCATAAGAACAGCAGAAACTGAACTTAATGTTACTATACCTAATACAAAGACGATTGCCATGAGTAAAGGTAATTTTTTCATTTTATTTTCACCTGCTTTTAGATTTATTGTTTATCCACTTTTTTGTAAGTGTTTGGTGTATATGTGATTCCCATTTGAATAGTTGGTTCGCTTGGACCAAAAAATAAGTGATTTGCTCCTAAGGAAAGCCCTACATTATCAGCTACAGGAATTTGGACGTTAAAGTATGCTCCGTCTAAAACCATGTTTGAACCTGTTTCTAAACTTACAGGATCTGCTGATTCTCCTTTACTAAGAAGAACGCTTGACGCGTCAGGTTGAGAAAACATATAATCAGTTCGCGTGGTTGTAATATTTTCACCTTGTGTGGAAACATTAAGTCCTGTAGAAACTGCACAATTAAGTCCGTCTTTTGCTTGAATCCATTCACCGTCTTTGAATACTTTATCTTTTACTGGAATAATAAAGTTATAAGAAAGACCAGTACTAAATAAGTCTTGAGTAGATGTTTGATTATATTTTTCAACTTTTTGTGTTGCGTGCATGTTTGGAGCTACTTGAGTCCATTGCGTATACTCAGAAGATTGAAGTTGTTCTTCAGAAAGCACTTTAGGAGAAAAGAAATTTACTGCTGCTTGACCTAAAATGATGTGTCGTTTTAAGTCTTTATCTTTAATTGTCCAAAGTGGTGCAGACACACTAGCATAACCGCTTGTATGGGGTTTGTATGCTTTTTCTCCATTTTCAGAAAGCACATTATCAATTCCAACAACAGCTCCGGAAGAAAAAGTCATTTTACCAAAGTAATCTCGTTGTTGTGTAAGTTCATTATTTAATGAATCTGCAACTTTTTGACTTTCATCGATTTTTTTATTTTTACCTGCTCCTTCAAATGCAATGTTTTTTGCAGCGTCTCGATTCATGTCAGGACATTGCTCCATTAACATTTCATAGAGTTTTACGTCTTGTTGTTGTGGAAATTTCCATTCAAACTGACTTTGACCTGAAAGATTAACATTACCTAAACTATCATAATCTACTGCAAGAAAAGTAGGCTTATCTGCAATATTTGCTTCTACTAATGCATTTTCTTCTAAAAAGTTTGTAAAACATTCATTTTTGAAAAGAGATGTTGTGTCTCCTTCTTGAACATATTCAATTACTTTATCATGTTTGAGTTCTACACTATCAGGAATTTCCTGATATTGATTGCTTTGTCCGAACGCAGAGCTTGTTAGTGCCGCAAGGCCTAGTCCTGCAATAATAGATTTTAATTGTTTAACCATTTTTTATTACCTCTAGTTATCTTGATTAGTTTTAGTTTTCATTTGAGCGCCCATTTCGAGTTCGCTTGGTGTTGGTGTAAATGAGCCAACAGTATTCCAAGGAGATGTTGTCCCATATTCTGTGTTGAGTAAACCTAAAGCGTATGCTTCTCGTTTACCTTCAATAGATGTTGTGTCCACGTAATATGTTGAACCATTAATTTCATGTTCTAAACATCCCGCACAATCAGATGTACTATAGGTATAGTCACCAGTTGCTGATGAGGGAATGTTTGATGAAGTTGAAGACTTATTTGATGACTGATGTGAAGACCACTTTTTGCTTGGAGTGCCTTGAGTTGCTGATTCTTTAACAGATGCAGTATCTTGGAAATCAACCATATAATTATCTAAAGAACCTTGCTCTTTAACAGTTTTAATTTGTGCGGTATCAGTAATAGAGTCTCGCACGTAACCGTTATGATCTGTAATTGTTGCAACAGAATCGTTAATAATAGTATATATAGAAGGTATTTGGTATGATCGCACCGCGTTACTATCTGTTACTGACTGTAGTGTTGAGTCAATTGAAGATAAGTGAGTGTTAAGAGTATCTGTTTGCACAGAATCTTGTTGTGTTTGTTCTACAGTTAATTCATTTTGATTTTTAAGTAAGTGTGTTTGCTTTGCAGTATGATATCCAAAGAAACCTAAGGTACCTAAACCTAGAAGAATACCTGCACCAATAGCAATTTTTTTATTATTATTTTTTGACATGTCAATCCCCCAAATCACTTTTTGTTTGCTACCTTATTTGCAATTCGTCAATTGCATTGTACTGCTAAGTAGTGATTCGTAGAAAAGCAAAATCAAGTATTATTTATAAACTTTATGTTTTTGTTGTCTTTTCGTAGTGAATACAGTCATTAGTTCGTGTTGTTGTGCACATACAAACAATATACTTTGCGTATATTATTTAAAATACCAACAACTTATTCTGCGCACGGCATGTAAAAAACCCTTTAAAATAGTGCCTAACTCTTTTTTATATTCAATAACTAAGAATAAGCAGACAACTATTCAATAGACGCAAAAAGTATATAAACACACAGTTAATTTACTCAGAAGAGGCACAAGAGGTATAAAGTGCCACACAAAACAAGTAAGAGGAAGCGATTCATATGAAAGACACACATTCTGCACACAAACACATCCCCCACAACTCATCACAACAAAAAAAATCTTCAAAAAAGAAAAGAACAAACAGCCGATGGATTCAACCAACAATTATTGTTGCACTCATTCTTTTTAGTATTATTATTAGTACAACGCTTCGTATGGCTCCGGATGAATTAAGCATTACTCAAGACTGGGCAGAGCAAGTATATAGTGCGCAAGTCAAAGAGCAAATCGCAAAGCAAGTACAAGCAGAATATCCTCACCTTCCAGACTCACAAAAGGCAGTGTATGTTAATGAACAATTTGATGAAGCGTGGCAACAACAAAGACCGCTTATTCAAGAGCAAATAGATGAAACTGCAAACTATTTTAAAAGTCGATTACAAAACGACGATAATCAAACGTATTTGTTAGCAATTGATCCTTACCATTGGTTTAATTATGCTAAAAATTTTGAAGAATACAACCAAATGGGCGATAGCGTAAATGAAGAAGGAAAAAGTATTTTTTCACTACGAAATGGGCGAGAAGGAGAACCAACAGTATTTAATTTTCATCCTGTATTAATAACAGTCGTTAAAGATATAGGTCAAGTATTTGATAAGGATTTTTCATTACTTCGAGCAGCATACTTAATTCCTGTTTTTATTATTGCTCTTGCAATCATCCCGGCGTTTTTTTTAGGAAGAAAAATTGGCGGAAATGTAGGAGGTTTTTTAGCAGGGCTTATCTTAGCCATTAACGGTGCATTACTTGGTAGGACACCAGCAGGTTTTTCAGATACTGACGCATATATTATTTTTTTCCCACTCTTGATTATGTGGATAGGTATTGAAGCAATGACGACAAGAGATGTACGGTGGAAAATCGGTTTAGGGGCGCTAGCTGGTGCAGTATTTACTGTGTTTATGAGAACATGGAACTCCGCATGGCATATTGGGAGTATTTTTGCAGGCGTTCTTGGAATTTATTTTATTGTCAGTCTAATTCAAGAACGAAAAGAATTTTCAAAAAAGAATGTCAAAACATTTTTTACGTCAACACGAAGTGGAAAAACAGTTCTTATTGGACTTAGTTTTATTCTTGCAACAATGATGTTTGGAAGTTTTATTATGGGTTTAGGAACACCAGATGGCTTGAGTCTTTCTAATGCTATTGAACCAGTTAAATCTATAATTACATCACCCTTTGGAGCAACAAGCATTAAAAGTGTTGGAGAAGCAACAGTGTTTCCAAACGTTTTAACAACCGTTGCAGAACTTAATGCAGGAAGTTGGGAACAAATAATTACCAGTGTTGGTGGAAAATTATTATTCTTATTTGGGCTCTTAGGAATTATTGCAACCTTTTTTTTAAAAACAGAAGACGAACATATGGAAACTCGTTACGCAATTATGCTCACGTTTTGGTCTGTCGTACTAATTACAGCAGGACTTATGAGTAGCAGGTTTATTGCACTTCTTGCAGCACCATTCGCGCTTGCGTTTGGAGCACTCTTTGGAGTAACCTATAAAAAAGTAAAAGATAAAATAAAAATTCCTCAAATCAAAAACACACAGCTCAAACATATTGCTCTTGGTTTAGGAATTGGAATTATTGCGATTCTTTTCTTACTTGCGCCGTTTACTAGTGCAAAACAAATCGCCAAAAACGAAGTTCCTAGTATGAACGATGCTTGGCAAGAAAGTCTTCATACCATCGATAACGCTACAGACGACGGAGTTATTACAAGTTGGTGGGATTTTGGACACTGGTTCGTAAGCGAAGCAAATACTCGCGTAACATTTGATGGAGGTCATCAAGGTAAACGAATTTATTGGGTTGGAAATTATTTAACCAATAGTAATTCATCTGATGCAGATAATACTTTACGCATGCTTAATTGTGGACAAGAAGAAGGATTTAATCGACTTGTTGAACTCACAAACGATGAATACTCAGCTGTAATGATTCTTGAAATTATTCAAGATCAACCTCTTGAAGAAGCAAAAACTACGCTTTCACAAGAAGGATTTAGCGATGAAGAAATCGCTCGAGTAGTTGAAAAAACGCATTGTAGCACGACAGAAGTTTTAGATCAATTCGTTATCGTATCTGAAGATATGATTGGTAAAGCGCCAGTTTGGGGCCACTTTGGAAATTGGGATTTTGATAAAGCTAAAGCATACAATATTGTAAGAAAAAGTAAAACTATTGACGATGCGATTAGTACATTGCAATCAACATTTAATTACGATGAGAAAAAAGCAACGCAAATGTATTATGATATTACTGCTTTACGTAAGGCCGATGTTGATTCTTGGATGAGTCCTTGGCCTTCATACGTTACCACACAACCAGTAACTTGTGAAGAAAACACAAAAAACTATACGTGTACAATTAACAAAATTGTTGAAGAACAAGGAAGTAATCAACTGGTTATTTCACAAGCAGTTGTTTCTAAAGTAAGTCCTCAAGATAGTTACATGGTTCTTAGCACAGTTTCTAAGGGACAAGTTGTAAACAAACAACAAACAGTCTTTAAAGAAATAACAATAAATGGACAAACGACAACAAGCAAAAAAGATGGATACGCAATTGTTATTGAAGATGGTAAAGCAATTGTTGCAGACCCGCTAGTAGCAAACTCGCAATTTACAAAATTGTTCTTCTTTGAGGGTGCAAGAACTACAGGATACGAAAAAATAAGCGATGTAAGAGATTTTACAGGCGCAAGAATTATTGTTTACAAAAAAACATTCGAGGAATAAAAAAATGAGCACAGAAGAAAATATTCTCGCACGAGAAACAGCAATAGTTATTCCAGCGTATAATGAAGAAAAACGCATAGGACGAGTACTTGATAGAATTTACTCAGTCAACAGAGCATACTTTGTTATTGTAATTAATGATGGCAGTAAAGATAATACTGCAGCCGTAGCTATAAAACACGGCGCAACAGTAATTGATAGAAAACAAAATAGTGGCAAAGGAACAGTTGCTCGAATTGGTTGTGATTTAGCACGCAATAAAAATTATAAATATATTATATTAATGGATGCTGACGGACAACACCAACCAGAAGATATTCCTCGCGTGCAAAAACAATTACAAAAAGCAGATATTGTCTACACGTATCGAGTCGGCAAAGGTAAACAACCATGGATTTATAGACTGGGTAATTGGGGACTTTCAATGCTTTCTTGGATGTTTTTTGGTGTAAAAATAAAAGACACGCAATGTGGAATGAGAGGTTTTACTAAAAAAGCCTACGAACAAGTACGTTGGGAAAGTTCAGGATTTAGTTTAGAAACAGAAATAATTGCTAAAAGTAAAAATTTACGATACAGAGAAATACCTATAAAAAAAATTTATGAAGACGAACATAAAGAAAACGGCAAAGGAACGCGACCACACATTGGAATAAAGATATTTTGGGATATGGTGAAATGGAAGATTAAAGGTGTGAAGAAATAACCTATTAAGAAAATAAAAGTACATGTATGTGTTTAAAAAAAGTAGCGGCATGTGAAATACTATCTTTTGCAGGATCTTTATTTGCTTGAGGAAATGTTTTGTAAGTAAACATTGCTCTTTTTTGTTTTTCTAAAGAAAATAAGTCTATAAGTTCATTTGCTCTAATTAAAACTTTTTTATACGCTTGAAATAATTCAAAATCAATAACTCCTTCTTTGGTTAAACGAGATAACTCTTGATATGTTTTTTATGCTCAAAAGACGCTTTTGTAGTTATATTCTTTAATGCGAGATAAGCTTTAGCAGAATAAAAAATAGCATAATAACTGTGAGTAATTACAGCGCTATAAAAGGTAATATAAGAAGAAAGATAAAAAACGTTTTCCTGCAATTGAGGAGTTGAAGAAAATAGTAAAAATTATTTGAGAAAGCAATAATTCATTTTGTGCTCTTTTGAGAAGAATAGTTGAAGTCATTATATAATGTTAATAAAATACTTGAATAAAAAGGCAATGGATTAAAAATCGGAAGATTTTTGGAAACTATCTGTTTAGCAAGATTGTCATAAGGAGCAAGTAATAATTTTTTAAACTCAAAAAAAGTGAGAATGGTTGAATCTATAGGTAATAAAGAAGTTGTTTTTGCATGATTAAGAGCTATACGAACAGATTTTTTTTGAGCTGAAGAAGGCGTAAGAATAAGAATATCTAAATCAGAAGAAGACGTTTGTGAATTATTAGCATATGAACCAAAAACAACAACTGAAACAAAAGGGCAAGAAGATAATTCTTTTGCTAAAAAATCTAAACTCATACGTGCTTGCACACAAAGAACGCCTTGCGCATATAAAGGCAGGTAAGAATACAAAAGAGAAGAAGAGATATTTAGCCTATACACTTTTGAGGAACCGATTCTTCTTGACAAAATAAGTTTTTTTTCAGTTAATAACAACAACGTTTTTTGTAAAAAAGAATGAGATGACTCTTGCAAGTGTTTTTTTAGATCAGAAAAAGAATATTCTGCAAACAAGTTTGAACTAAAAAAGCCTAAAATTTTGAGTTGTTTTTGAGTGAGCATAAAAAAACCTCTTACCTAAATAAAGGTAATAGTTTACCTAAATGAAGGTAATTAATAAAAGTTTCGATAAATACAAAGAAAAAGTTTAAATAAGAAAGAAAATATGAAAGAAGAATGAAAATACTTTTTTTTAATCAATATTATCACCCAATAAAAAATCCTCCAGCAAAAAGGTTATTCTCTTTTTCAAAATATTTAGCAAAAAAAGGATGGAAAGTAACTATAATTACAGGAATGCCTAATTACCCATCAGGTAAACTATACAAAAAATATAAAAGACTATTCAAAAAAGAAAAAAAAGAAGGAATTAAAATATATAGATACTATGAAATCCCTGCAAAAATAAAAGGTACCATACGACCCCTTGTAAATTACATCTCTTTTTCATTAACCAGTTTATGCTCTTGGAATAAAATAAAAAAAGCAGACATAGTATACATCTCTTCTCCACCTGTTTTTTCAACAATTACAGCTTTTTGGATGGCCCAATTATTTAATAAAAAAATAGTTTTAGAAATACGAGATTTATATCCTGAATCAGCACAAGCCTTAGGAATAATAAGGAAGAAAAGTTTTGTGTATAAACAATTTATAAAAATAAACAAAAGAATGTTTAAAAGAGCAGATAAAATAATTACTATAAATAAAGAAATGGCAAAAGAAATCAAAGAAAAATATAATGTAAAAAAAGTTGAAGTAATTACTAATTTTGCAAGTAAAAAAAATAATAAAAATATAAAGCAAAAAAATAAAAAAATAATGATTGTCTTCACAGGCGTATTAGGTAAAGCGCAAGGACTAAGCGATTTTTTAAAAAAATACAATAATAAAAAAATACAATCTAATGTAGATTTTCATATTGTTGGAAATGGAGAAGATTTTTCTGCGATAAAAAGACTAACAAAAAGTATGAAAAATATATATTTATATGGCTATCAAAGCAAACAATTTTGCGATACTATTATTAAAAAAGCAGATGTTGGACTTATTAGCTTGAAAAAAAATGCTGTTTTTGAAAAAGCTCTTCCTTCTAAATTTTTTGAATACCTATCCTTTGGTAAACCGATACTTTCAAATACTTCTAAAGTTATTAAAAAGTATATTAAAGAAAATGATTGCGGATGGTTTATTGAAGAGAAAATTCCTTTGTTAACTAAAAAAGCAATTATGATAAAATCACAAAATGCAAAAAGACTATTTGAGAAAGAATTTGAAGAAGAAATAGTTTGTAAAAAATTAGAAAAGTTGGTAAAAA
>JBKHAG010000032.1:0-2828 GCA_046543005.1 Candidatus Woesearchaeota archaeon
CAAAGCCCTTCTTACGTTATTTTTTTAAACTACTTCTTATTTGTAAACGCCATGAAACAATTACTCGCACAAGGTGCCGAAGCAAAAACGTATCGTCAAGGCGATCTCGTCTTTAAAGAACGATTTGTAAAAACGTATCGTCATAAACAAGTGGATGACGCTTTGCGTTCTTTGCGAACAAAACGAGAATGTACTGTTTTGCAAAAATTAGCTGATGCAGCAATTGCAGTTCCTCAAGTTCACGTCTCAAAAGAAGATTTTGTTGTCGTTATGGATTATATTGACGCGCCTCGACTTCGCGATGAACTCTTAAACTACCCGTCTGAGTTTTCTTTAATTTCTTTAGCAGGAACTTTACTTGCAAAGATGCATAATTTAGGAATTATTCATGGAGATTATACAACTTCAAATATATTGGTTCGTTCTAAACACCCTGCCGATATTGTACTTATTGATTTTGGACTATCTTTTTTTTCAACAAAAATTGAAGATATGGCTGTAGATATTCATTTAGCTTTTCAAGCATTTCAAAGCACTCATTATACGCATGCGCAAGAATATGAACGTATTTTTTTAGATTCATATACTAACAATTCAACTCAAAGCGAAGATATTTTTCAACGTTTAAAAACAGTTCGTCTGCGTGGTCGAAACAAACATTGAGCCATTTCTGTGCCTGTTAGGTCTATGTGTTAGAACATAGATATTATGATGTTACTATTTGCGAAGAGGTACATTGACAAAAAGTTTATAAGTACATCTTGATTTTACTTTTTTATGGGGGAGCTGGGTCACATGTATTTCATACTCACCTCTTTTTCCCAGAGGGAGTTATTCTTTTCGAAGAATGGTTCCCTTTGGGTCGTTTTTCTATTATTTTTCGAATTTTCTTAATTTTTACTAACTGGCTTTATCCAGAAAGGAATAAAAACGTATACTAAGGCCTTGACATGGTATTGAGCACAAGCCGATTTATGCAGGTGCAGTCCTATAAAACCACCACTGTCGTGGCTTGTCGCTTTAGTATACAAAAAAAATTAACTTTTTGGACAAGACCTAGTAACCACAATTCATAAAAAGGGCTTTTCATTTTACAAACTCATGAACCCAACAACCTATTATTCAGATATAACTGGCCAATCATACTCTGCAAACGAATTTTTACATATGTTAGAAAAACGAGTTCGAAAACATTTACGTGTTACCTTAAAATTTAATCCAAAACAAGCATATATAGTTTATCAAAAAAATGAAGTGGCTTCACATCTTTTAAAATATTTATTTTCTTCATTATTTCAAAGTCGATTAGATATACTCTTTATTGATTCATCTGCAGGGATATCTAAAGAAAAATATCAAAATCGAATTGTTATTAGTGATGATATTTTAGAAACCTTTCTTGCAAAAAAAATAAGAGTTTTTTTTCAGCAACAAAAAATAGAACCTATTTTAAAAACAGTTATTGCTCCTGTGCAATGCGTGAGTATTCTTGAACTTAATAATTATGCAAAAATAAAACATCTTTCAAAAGTTTCTCTTCCTCAAACATCTGAACAGGATTTTATCTCTTTTGTGCAAGACAAATATCCTCAAACAAAATCTTCAATGCTTAAAACATTTTTATTTTTAGAAGAATAGCCATTTTTATTTTTTTGAATTATTTGCAATATTATTAAATTCATTAATAAATTTTTTAGCAATCTGCTCATTTTGAATTCGTAATACGTTTTCATCATTATTTTCGTTAGCATTTTTTGTAGGATTATAACTTCCAACAAATACAGTAATATTGTCGATAATGAATAATTTTTCGTGCATAGTATACGGGTTGGTATCATATTTTACGCTAACATTTTGTTTGGCTAAAACCTCATCCGTTGCGTAACGAGTAACTCTTGTTTTTTCAAAAACGACACTGACATTAACGTCTTCTTGTTCTTTTGCAATAAGTGCTTGAGCAATAGGTTTACTTGTAAAGGTAAAAGCTAAAATTTTAATAGTTTCTTTTGCTTTTTGAATACTTGTAATATGTTCATCTTCGCAATTATGTTGCGGACAAGCAAATAGGTCTACGGGAATTCCTGAAAGTTTAAGATGTAGTTGCGCTGGACTTTTTATTGCTCTATTTTGAAGATGCTTCCATAATTGCACATACCATGAAGAAATCTTTTTTGAACCAATAACTAAAATATAATTATCGTTTTTATTCGTTCCTCTATACGTGGGGTTCCAAGAACCAGTAAGTACAATAGACTCATTAATCACACAAAATTTATTATGCATCAAACCTTTGCTTTTTACAGGTGTTGCAAAAGAATACTCTTCCTCATAATTTTCTTCAAACAAGATTGTCTGAATCGTGGAGGAATCAAGAGCTCCTATAAGATTTGCATCTCCCAAATCATAAAATGCACAATATGCTGAAGCATTACGTAATAATAAAGTAAGCATTTGTGAACAATTTGTTTCTTGACAAAAAAAAGGTTCAATAAATCCTTCATCTTTATAGGTGATATGTGTAGAAATCTCTTGACTATATACTATTGCCAAACTGCTAACATATAAAATAATTATAATAACAATACCGCCATATTTTTTTATTTTGAGGTTTTTTTTATGTTGTATTTGTTTAACGTGTTTTGCTTGCATATACTCTTTTGACAAAACTTGCCTTTATATTTTTTAAGCATATATATTCGAAAATATTTCGCGGTTTTGAATAGAAAGTCATATACTTACAAAAAGTAATCCTTACATATTATACGTTTTTACACGCTGTAGTTTATCTTAAATATCAACAAAATATTTTAAAATCAATTAAAGACCTT
>JBKHAG010000004.1:0-51768 GCA_046543005.1 Candidatus Woesearchaeota archaeon
GCTTTTTGCATTAAGAGAAGATCTTCAGTGGTAAGTTTTCCACCAGTTTTCATTTTCTCTTGGACAATTTTTGCTTTTTCTTTAATCTGAGCAGCTTCTTGTTTTTTCTTGTCTTCTTCGACTTGCACATCATTTTCTTCAAGTTCAGCTCGAAGTTCTTCAGATTCTTTAAGTAAAGATTTTAAATGATCATTACGTTGAGTAAATATATCTTTAAATTCTCTAAATTTTTCAAAACACTCTTTTTCTTTACTTTTAAGCTCATCGATTTCTTCAGATTTTTCAAGAATTTCTTCATGATACTCTTGAGATTCTGCTGCTTGAGATTGAATATTTTTATGTATAGCGTTTGATTTTTTTCGAAGTTTGTTTACTTCTTTAGATAGTGAAGATAATGATTCCCAATCCAAACCTTTTTCATTTAATTCTTTTAATTCTTTCTTGAGCTGTTTGATAGTTTTAGTCATTTTTTGCTCTTTATCAAAAGACATAGGTTGGGTTTGTAAAGTATAATCAAGACGTTCAATTTCTTTTTTAATCATAGATGGACTTTGTTGTTTTTTTTGAGAAGGTTTTTGATCGCCTTGTTTTTCCTTGAGTTCTTTAAGAAGGGTTATTTTTTGAGCAATTTCTTTATTAAGTTCATCACGTTCAGACTTCATATCTTGAACACTTTGAGTTCTATCATTTCGTTCTTCTTTATTGCCTTTTACTCCACCGATAAGAGAGAGTATTTTTTTATTGTAATGAGATCGTTTACTAAACCAAGATTCCTTTTCTCGATTTAACTTATTCAACTCTTTTTTTACTGTTGCAATTTCACTTCGTAATGCGTTAAATCGCGCGAGTTTTTCTTTGATCTGTGCTTGGTCCATCTTTAGTATACCTTCTTTTGAGAGTTATTAGGTAACTCCCAATATAAAAAAAATTAAAATGTAAAAATAAAGAAGGGTTACCCCTTCATACAAAAAGATCTATCCGAAGAGAGCTCCAAGTCCAGCTGCTGCTGCACCATCATCTTTTTTCTCTTCTTTTTTCTCTTCTTTTTTCTCTTCTGCTGCAGGTGCTGCTGAACCAGCATCTTGAGCGCTGCTTGCTGTCACAACTGGTGTCGCTGCTGCTTTAGCGATAGCTTCTTCAATATCAACACCATCAAGAGCTGCTACTAAAGCTCGTACTCGACCGTCATCAACTGTTACACCAGCTGCTTCTAAAACTTTTTTAACAGCTGCTTCTTCAACTTTTTGTCCTGCTTTATGTAAAAGCATTGCCGCATAAATGTATTCCATTTTTTGTTCACTCCTTATTTTTTTAAAATACGTGAATAGTATTTGTTTGTTGTTCACACAAAAACTATGTGAAATTTATCCGAAGAGAGCTCCAAGTCCAGCTGCTGCTGCACCATCATCTTTTTTCTCTTCTTTGTTGTTGTCCTCTTTCTTTTCCTCTTCTGCAGGAGCTTTAGCCTCAGGGGCTGCTGCTTGAGCAGAAACGGTTGCTTGAGCAGATTTTAATGCATCAGATAATGCATCTTCAGGAAGAACTCCTGCTACACCAAGCATTTGATTATGAGCTTTTATCAAGGTATCGCCAACAGTAAGGTCGGTTAAAATATCTTGATCAAGCGCAAGAGATATACTTTGTGAAAATGCTTTTGTTACTAATGCAATGATTGTTTCTTCACAAGGATAAGCTGTTTGCATAGCCAAATTAAATGCCCATGAAGCTGCTTGGGAAAGATCTGCATAGTATGCATCTTCATCAATATCAAGAACTGCTTTTGTTAAAATTTCTCCATTTTCACAAACAGCAGTTAAATCAAGACCAATTTTCATCGGCTCAATTTCAAGTCGTGAAAGAATTCCAGCTAATTGTTCAGAAATTTCGTCGCCTTCTTTTGCAACCACTGTATCTTGTTTGATTGCAACTTTTCCACCTTCAATTCCTGCCTTTATTCCAACAGCTCCTAATTCTCCAATTATTGGTCCTGGTGCAAAACTTGTTGGTCCTGCAGTTACCACAATATCATTTGGAGCTATTTGTCCAGCTTTAATTGCTGCAGTAGATTTATTTTTCTTTAATGTTTTAAATAATGTAAAAGGATTGTCATTTGAAAACAGAAGTGCAGGCATACCTTTAAGATAAGGTTCTAAATCAGTAAGCCCTTCTTTTTTAGATTGTTCTAAAGCAACTTTCATAATACGTCGCTTATTCATTTTTACAAGAACTGTTTTTCGTAATTTAGTACGCATCACATTAAGTTGTTTTGCTGGAAGATTTTCTAAATTTACTGCACCAACCATATCATATGAATTGATTAAATCAACATATTCTGCTACTGCGTCTTTTTTTGCTTGTGAAACATGAGCCATTTTTTTATACTCCTACATTTACACCCTTATTTTATAGGGACAGGTTTACCCATGGTTAATTTAATAAGGGTACCTTGAATATTGTGCCGTTCTTTTGGTAAGTGGTGCTCAATTTGATCATAAATATACACCACATTTTTTGCAACGTCTTCATCAGACATGTTTTCATTTCCTGCTGCTAACTGTATAACAGGGAATTTTTTTGCAGAAATTTTTACCGTTTTTTGTAATCGTTGATAAAGAGGGGCTAAAGATCCTTTTGGTGGAACTACACAACCAGCTTTTGGATTTGGCATTTTTCCACGTGGTCCAAGCACTCGTCCAAATGCTCCTGCAACTTTACCCATAAGGTTTGCTTGAGCAATAAAGAAATCATATTCTTGAGCAAGTTTTTTTGCTTTCTTTTTATCTTTTTTATATTCATCAAGTTCAGATTGTGTTATTACAAAATCACAAACTTTTTTTGCTTCGTCAACAAGTTCTACGCCTACAATTGCGCAAACTTTTTTTGAGCCAAAAGCATTAGGTAAAATTGTAAAAAATTCTACTTGATCGTCAGGATTTTTTAAGTTTAAATCTTTAAGATTTACAATAAGTTCTACTGTTTGTTTAAATTTTCGCGGTTTTGCTTCTTTTCGAAGTTGTGCGATTGTTGTTTGAATTGTTTTTTCATCCATTTTTTTCACCAGTATTCGTCATAATGACTACCGTTTATGCAGTGCAATAATCAACAAAGAACAAGATAACCCATACCTATCAAGGAAAAGCTTTTTTGTTCCGTATCAATTAAGTAACGCGACCACGTAGAGGACAAACGGTTTGTTTTCCAAAACGTGTGATAACGGTAACGTGCAGAAATTATGAAGGGTTTATAAAGGTTATTGTTTGATATGGTACTTGTTAAATAAGTAGATTCTAATACCCAAATATTTTTATTAGATTCTAACTTCAACACCATTATGTGGGGACCGACTCAAAAAATAATTGAATTACCTAAAGAAATTCAAAAAGAATATGTTTTTGAAGCTAAAAATAGGCTTACTTCTCTTAATAACGCGCAATTAAAAGTTGAATTATATGACGCTCCAGAACCTAAACACGTCAGTCACAAAATTCGTCGAGCTCAAGAACATAATCCCGACTGGTATTCAGAGTTATTTCAAGCATATGCCCACATAACAACATATAGGTCTTCTCAAACAAACCGCAAAAGAACTTGTTTAGTTTCTAAAATTAATCGACAAAAAACAAGTATTGCTCTTGAACGCATTATTTCTTTACAAGAAAAAAACACATTTCATGAATATGTGCTTCGTGAACAAATACACACCCATTTCATTAAAGGATTTATTGAGAATACTTCTTGGATTCCTGCAAACGACTATGTAAGAGAGTTTTTTGGTTTACAACCACTATATGCTAACGCGTATCAAAAAACAGATAATAGAAAAATAACACAAAAACAACCTTATGAAGATCCTTTCCCTAAAAACGCATATCCTAACGAATGTTGTTTACCAGATGATTTTTTCACAACAATATAAAATAATAACGTTCCTTTCTAAAAAAAGGAGAAAACATCTTTTTTGTCATTTTTTGCAATTTTATTTATAAATACAAATTATTTACTACTTTAAAGTGATTAAAAAATAGAAACATTTAAATAGGTTCTCTAAACTAAACAAAAATAAACAAAAAATACAAATAATAAAATGACTCAAAAAACATACGTTCAAAAACTTGAGGAACTTGAAACTAAACGACAAAAAGCATTCCATAAAGGAAACGAATCAAGTTATGCGTATCTTTGTGATTTGTTAGGTATGACTCCTGAAGACAATATTAAATACCAACAAGGACTATTTGAATTATCTCAACAACCTCGACTTAAGTCAACTTATGAAAATTACATAAATAGATTTTTGTATAACCAACCACAAACAACAAGTCAAAATAATAAAAAAACAACAGTTGAAGTCAACATTAAAAAAACTGTTGAAAATGACTACATACAAAAATTTATTGATGCGGCAAAAAAATATCTTAACAGCATCCCCGCAGATATTTTAAACAGATCCGATTTTGAAAAAAATAAAACATATAAAGAAGGAAAACAATTATTACAAGCATTTTTCCCCAAACGTTTTGGTCCAAAAGGATCACAAGACTTAGATAAAGTAGATACACAAAACCAAAAAGTTTACGCCGATTTTAAAATACCAAATAAAGTTAAACACGTTTTAGAAACATATCTTAAAAAATAACTCCTAAGAAAAATGTTTAGCTGCTTGTACTAAGCCCAAGAATAATGGCGCTGGTTGCTGCAGACTGCTCTTTAGTTCAGGATGTGCTTGTGTTGCTACAAAAAAAGGATGTGCATCCACAGGTAATTCAATACATTCTGTTAATTCTCCATCAGGTGATACACCACTAAGAACTAAACCTGCACTTTTCAAATCATCCATATAAGAAGGGTTAACTTCATAGCGATGTCTGTGTCGTTCACTTACAACTACATTCCCATATAATTGATGCACTAAAGAATGTGGCGTTATGTGAGCTTTATACGCGCCCAATCGAAGAGTCCCACCTATATTTGAAAGATTTTTTTTATCAGGCAAAATATCTACAACAGGCATTGAGGTATTCGCATCAATTTCTGTAGTGTGAGCATCTGTTCTTCCAATTACATTTCGCATATATTCAATTACTGCAAGTTGTAAGCCATAACACAATCCCAAAAAAGGAAGTCGATGAGTTCGACAATACGAAATAACATCAATTTTTCCATTAACACCGCGAGTTCCAAAACCACCAGGAACAATAACTCCTTGAACACCTTCTAAAGCTTGTTCTACAGATAGTTCTTTTTTTTCAATTGCTTGCGTATCAACCCAAACAATATCTATTTTTGTTTGAGCGTGCGCGCCTGCGTGAGTGAGTGCTTCAACAACACTTGCGTAACTATCTTCAAGCGCAGTGTATTTTCCACAAATTGCAATTTTTGTTGTAGATTTTGGATGTTTAATTTCATCAATAAGATACGCCCATGCCGAAAGATCGGGACGTGCTCGAAGACCTAATTTTTTATTAACAACATTAAGTAATCCTTGGTCGTGAAAAAGTAAAGGAATTTTGTAAATAGTATCAACATCATATGCGCTAAATACATGAGAAGAAGGTAAATTACAAAAACAAGAAATTTTTTCTTGAATGGCATGTGTTATGGGTTCTTTGCCTCGACATAAAACAATATCAGGAACAATACCTCGCTGCATAAGTAAACTTACACTTTGCTGAGTAGGTTTACTTTTTTGTTCATTAACACCGCCCGGAATTGGAATGTAGGTTAAGTGAACAAACAAGACATTTTCTTTTCCTTTGCGAAGTTTTAATTGACGAGCAGCCTCTAAGTATAATTCATTTTCTAAATCACCAACTGTTCCTCCTATTTCAATAACAACAATTTCCGGATTGTTTTTTTTAACTAAAGACTGCCACCAATCAATAATATGATCTGAAGCGTGAGGTATAAATTGAACGGTTTTTCCTAAAAAATCCCCTTTTCGTTCTTTTTCTCGAAGCTGAGCAAATACTTTACCCATAGTTATATTTTGTTTTCCAGTGCAAGATGTTTTTAAGAATCGTTCGTAGTGGCCAAAATCCATGTCTACTTCTGAACCATCATCAAGAACAAATACTTCTCCGTGTTCAACAGGATTCATCGTTCCAGGATCAACATTAAGATAACCATCACATTTAATTGGCATCACAGAATAATCATGAGAAAGTAGGTGACCAATAGAAGCTGTAGCAACTCCTTTTCCCAAGCCAGAAAGAACTCCACCCGTTACAAAGATATATTTTGTATCCATGCAACATATCTAACAAGTCAAAGTTAATAAACAAACTGGTTGTAAAGACTATAGATTAGAATGTATAGACTCAACAATTTCACTAACGCCTTGACACGAAATCAGAGTACGCGCCGATTATCTGCAGGCGATCGCTCGCAACTAAACCGTTGTGAAAATTTGTCAGTTTAGTAAATTATGAAAAAATATAATTAAGAAAAAAATATAAGAAAAAGAGGAAAAAAACAAAATAAAAAACAACTCACATAAAAACCATATCGTCCCAGAAAGGAGCTTGAATGTTCATCTTTTTATTTGTCACAGGATGAGTAAATTCTAATCCTTGAGCGTGAAGAAGTTGTCTGGTTGCTCCAAGTTGTTCTAGGAGTCTTTTATCAGAAATACCAGCATATAAAAAATCTAAAAAAAGTTCAGGATGTTTTCCATGTTCTTTGTCGCCAACAATTGGACAACCCATCGCTGCAAGATGTGCTCGAATTTGATGTTTTCTACCAGTACGCAGTTCGCAAGTAACAAGCGAGCAATCAAAGCCATTAAGAGTTATGTGTTTTATTGTTTCGTATTGTGTAATTGCAGATTTTCCTTTTCCAGCAGGAGCCACTTCAACATAATCTCGCAAAACACCGTTTGATAATTTTTTTTCAACAATATGAAGAGGTAATTTACATACACCTTTGTCAGGACTAAGACTTCCAAAGACCACTGCAAAATATGTTTTTTTCATAGTTTGCTTTCGTACTTGTTCATGCAAAGCATCACGAGTGTTTTCGTTTTTTGCACATAACACAATTCCTGACGTTTCTCTATCAAGTCGATGTATTGGGAAAATTTGTGAATTCGTTTTTTGAGAAAGAATATGAGTGAGTGTTTTAAAATAATATTTACCCACAGGGTGAGTTAGTAAATGTGGCGGTTTATTGGCAATAACAATATCAACGTCTTCGTAAAGAATGCGCACGTGTGTTCGCGCAAAAGGCTCGTCTTTGGGTGAAGAAATAAATGAGATAACATCATCTTTTTTTACAACAACATCTAAAGAAAAAAGAAGTTCTCCATTAAGAAAAATTCTGCTTTGAGAAAAAAGTTTTTGTACATCTTTAGAAGTTTTATAAAAAGGAAAAAGAGAAAGAAATGTAAACGTAAATGATTTTTCTAAAGTATCTTTTGTGACTCGTGCATTTTGCACGCGATACATTGACCTGTCAAGAGTGGCAAGTGTTTTGACAAGAGGAGTTATTGCTTTATTCGTCGTCACTTTGAGATTCTAAAAACCGTTGAGCATCAAGTGCCGCTTTACAACCATCGCCTGCGGCGACAATTGCTTGCCAATACATTTTTGAATCTGCAACATCGCCTGCTGCAAAAATTCCTTCCACAGAAGTTTTTGTTGTGTCAGGTTCTGTTTGAATTAAGCCATATTGATTTTTTATGATTGTTTCTGGTAAGAAATCAGTGTTTGGCTTTCGACCGATTGCTAAAAACATTCCATCGGTTTTAAAGTTTTCTTGTTTGCCAGTCACGGTGTTTTCTAACACAACACCTTCAACTTTATTTTCACCCAATACTTCTGCTACGCGCACGTTTGTTTTAATATCTACTTTAGGATCTTTTTGCGCCCGAGTAAGCATAATTGGAGACGCTTTAAAGTCCTCTGTTAAATTAAGAATGGTAACTTTAGACGCAAACTTTGCAAGGAATGTTGCTTCTTCCATGGCAGTATCACCACCACCAACTACAACGACTTCTTTTCCTGAAAAGAAGAATCCATCACATGTTGCACAAGCACTTACACCTTTTCCTTTTAATTTTTTTTCACTTTCTAAACCAAGATATTTTGCTCGCGCGCCTGTTGCAACAATAATTGTTTTTGCAAGATATTCTCCAGCGTTTGTAACGATAGTAAATGGTTTTTTGGAAGTATCAATCGAAGAAACAAGTTCAAAAGTATCTTGCACGCCAAAACGAACTGCTTGTTTACGCATGTCTTCCATAAGCTCAGGTCCAGATTTTCCTTGAACAAATCCGGGAAAATTTTCTACATCCGTTGTTGTTGTAAGTTGTCCACCTGGAGTTTCTCCTTCAAATAAAACTACATCAAATTCAGCTCTCGCTGCATAAATTCCTGCAGTATAACCTGCAGGTCCGCCACCAATAATTGCTACATCAAAAGTTTTTTCCATTTTAATTTACCACACATAATGCATCATGACCAATAGTTTACTTAATATATTTGTCATAATAAATGCACAAAATAAACATAAGTAATAAATACAAAGCACGACTTAAAAAAAGTGCAATTACTAAAAAACTAAAACGCTTTAAAAATAATTGCATCTTAACAAATCATACATGACCTATTAACAATAAAAAAATAAAAAAACAATAAAAAAATAAAAAATAAAACAATGTATGTTTATACTTTACTAAACAAATCATCAAGTTTTTGCTTTAACATTTCTTTGGGTAAAAAACCAACAATTCTGTCAAATTCTTTACCATCTTTTAAAAGCAAGAGAGCAGGAATTCCTTGAATACCAAATTCTCCTACGAGCTCAGGATGATCTTGCGTGTTTAGTTTTGCAAAAACTATATCATCATATTCTTCACTAAGTTCTTCAAACACCGGACCCATCATTTTACATGGACCGCACCAAGGCGCCCAAAAATCTACTAAAACAGGTTTATCGTTTTGTTTGAGTACTTTATCAAAATTTTCTGGTGTTACATGTATAAGTGCCATAGTAGTTACCTCATATTGAGTTAAAGCATATGTGTGCGCAATAATTTTTTACGCATATTCATATTTTAACTTCTTAATAACTGCTATGATAAAGAAGTTTAAAAAGGTAATGGTCTGCAGATAAAAAAAGACAAAAAAAGCAAAGACTACTGACAAAAATAAGAAGTATACTTAACGAAAAATCAAGCATGAAAAAATAAATAACAAAACGAGATAAAATTACAAAAAGAAAAAAAGTAAATTACTTTTTTTTCTTGGTTTCTTTACTTTCAACAACAGGTTTCATCGTTGGAAAAAAGAGAACGTCTCGAATACTTTCTTGTCCTAAAAGAAGCATAATCATCCTATCAATTCCGATACCAATTCCTCCAGCAGGAGGCATTCCTGTTTCAATCGCATCAAGGAATTCTTCATCTAAAGGATTTGCTTCAGCATCACCTGCAGAAAGTTGACGCTGTTGGTTTTCTAAAAGTTCTCTTTGAAGCACAGGATCATTTAATTCAGAGTATGCATTTCCAAGCTCCATGCCTAAACAAAAGGGTTCAAATCGTTCAATAAGACGTTCATCCCCATATCGAAGTCCTTTACATAGAGGAGTTGATTCTTTTGGATGATCAATTACAAAAGTTGGATTTACAAATTTATCTTCACAAAAATGTTCAAAAAGTGCACTGACTAAATTACCCCAATTTCGTTCTTTGTCAAAATCAATTAGATGTTTATCAATTTCGTCTTGAAGCTCATCAACAGACATGTTTTTTGCATCAATATTTGCGTATTCTTTTAATGCATCAAGCATAGTAATTCGTTTCCAAGGTTTTGCAACATCAATTTCTTGACCTTTGAAAGTTACTTTTGTTGTTCCTAAAACTTTTTTTGCAACAAAATCATACATGCTTTCCATTAAATCCATCATGTCGTTGTAATCTGCATACGCTTGATATGCTTCAAGCATAGTAAATTCAGGATTATGAGTGGTATCAATACCTTCATTTCGAAAATTTTTATTCATATCAAAGACTTTATCAAAACCACCAACGAGCAATCGTTTTAAGTAAAGTTCTGGACTAATTCTAAGATACATATTCATATCAAGCTCATTATGGTGTGTTTTAAAAGGACGAGCTGCCGCGCCACCATATTGGTTTTGTAAAAGAGGAGTTTCTACTTCTAAAAATCCTTGAGCGGCCATAAATTCTCTTATTGCCTGCATAATTTCAAGTCGTTGCTCAAAAACCTTTTTACTTTGCGAATTCATAATTAAATCTAAATGACGTTTTCGATATTTTGTTTCCGTATCTTGCAAACCATGAAATTTTTCAGGAAGTGGTTTAATAGCTTTACACAATAGTTCAAAAGAAGAAGCATATATAGTAATTTCACCAGTTTTTGTAGCAAAAATTTCTCCTTTAACTCCTAAAAAATCACCCAAATCAAGTTTTTTAATAAGTTTATAGGTTTCTTTTCCAACATCATCACTTCGTAAATAAATTTGAATATCTCCTTTACTATCTCGAAGAGTAAGAAAAGTAGCCTTTCCCATTTTTCGAAGAAGAACAATTCGTCCAGCAACACGTTCAACACATCCAGATTTTTCTTCGGGAGCAAGAAATGCGTGTTTTTCTTTAATTTCTGCTGACTTCTTAGTAACACTGTAATTATAAGGATAGGGATTAACGCCCCGTTCTCTAATTTCAGAGAGTTTTCTGAGTCGTTCTTGCACTAAATGGTGCGTTGAAGCTTGATTTTTGTTTTCCATAACAAGAAACGAAAGAACAGATATTTATAAAAGTGGCGGAAAAAAAGGAAAAAGGAAAATAAAATTAATTTATATAAAATCTTTAAACAACAAGAAAGTGTGTGCTTGATCTTTAGAAGCATTTTCATGAAGAATAATTAGCTGACGAGAATTTTCAATGGTTTGCCAATGATTAGATTCTTCTTTTAATGATAAATCATCAAGACGAGTTAATCGTTGAGGTAATAAATTAATAACCCCTGTTTTTTGAGTTAATGAAGCTTGATAAGCCCCTTTTCCTTTAAAGGAATAAGCATCAGTTATTAAGTCTAAAGCATGCTGCATATAAAGTTGTTGTTTAGGTGAAAGGTCTTGCTCTATACAAATTTCTAATGAATTTGAAAGTTTATATTTATTTTTTTGATTAGTTGTGTAATGATTTAAAGCCATTAATATCTACCCTCATTTTATAATAAAATAAAAAAGAAAAAAGTATATCGAGTCTATTCGATATACATTTTAACTTGTTTTGGATTGTAATTCCAATCTTTAGAAACTCGTCCTGTTTTTTTGTAGTAACGAACTAAAGCTAAAATTTTAGATTCAGTAAGCGTCAAACCACGTCGTGCGGGCTGATCCATACGATTAGTTTGAAGATGTTGTTGAATTGCTAATACTTTTTTTAATAAATTCATCAAATCATCTGGAAGTTTTTTAGAAAGTTTTTTTTCTTCAAGAATTTGAGAAATAGATTTTTTAGTAAGTGTTTTTACGCTAGGAATTCCGTATTCATCTCGTAAAAGTATTCCAATTTGACTTGCAGTTTTACCTTCTTTAGCATATTTAGCAACTAAAAGTTCAATTTCGTTTGCAGAGTATTTGACCCATGTTGGAACTTCTTTTTTTGCTGGTTTTGTACTACCAGATTTTCCTTTGTTTCGACTATACATTCGTGCCATTTTTTTATACCTCGTATCACCCAGTCATTCTCAAGCAAAGATATTACCGAGTGATCAATGTGTGTGTAATCAACGCTTATGTTAAAGCAATTAAAATTACAACAGTATTACTTATTTACGTTCAGAATAAGCACATTTCCCACAACTTCGTCGATCTTTATGTTCTGCAAGAAAAACTCCCGCACCACATTTAGGACAAGTTTTGTTTTTTTTGGAAAGTTTATCTCCTGAAACTTCATATACTGATGAAATTGATTGTGATTTTTTTTCTGCCATTTTTTTACCTTTACTCTTCTTTTTCTTCTTTTGGTTCGTGACCAGCGTGTTTTTCAACTAAATTTTTTCGCTCAAGCGTGTTCATTGCTTCTTCATTTTCATAAATATGAGCTTTAACGTAAGCTTTAGCGTCACCAAAATTGGTATTAATTTGTGTTATAAGAACTAAAGTTTCTTTTGACTTTGTTTGTTTTGAGAGTTCTGATTGCACTTCTTTTCGAGAAGGTGTTGTATTCCCTTCAAAAAGAATTGTTGCAGTTACTTCTTTTCGAGAAAGTAAAGCATTTTCTTTTGTTTCATTAATTGTGAGATTCATGAGTAGCACCTTTATTTTACTTTGATTGCAAATTCTCCATTATGCTCTATATCAGATTTTTTTGCAATTTCACTTCTTTTGGCATCTAAAATAATCATTCGACCGGTAAAATTAGTCGAAAATGAAGATTTCTTACAAATTGGACAAAGATCTTCTTGAACTACAAGTTTGCATGTCCGACATACTTTTTCTTTTGCCATTTTTTATACCTTTTTGAGACTTAAAATGCACCGAAAAGAAATAAATTATTTCTTTTTTGCAATTTTACTTGCTCTAATAAATTATTACATGTTTAAAAAAATAACTAATAAAGCAAAAATATCAACTACTTAGTTAATAGATACTGATTGTCCGATTGCTTGACCAGGCATTCCTGTTTCAAACAATACTCGAATTGCGCCACTATTACCATGAGCACTTCGGATTTCTCCAACCATATCTTTTTTGCCAGTATTGTAAGTTACTTTTTTTCCAACAAGCTTTGCAGCGTCTTCTCGGCTGGATACACTTGCTACTGCCACAATCATTTGATTGGTCACTTGCGTGTGTTTTCCGCCTTTATAGTTTACAATAATACCGTTCATAGTTCTATGCAGAAACAAGAGACCGTTTATAAACTTAACTCTTTGAAGAATAAAAAAGAAATAAAGATAAAATAGGCCTTGTTCAAAAAGGAGTCTTTATGTATGCTACCTTGCAGAGAATTTTTTTGAAAGTAAATAAGAAGAACTGTCAAGTTCGCACGTATAATCATTGATTCAAAAATACTGTTTATACGTCCCAAGGCGATAACAATAACGCGCAGTATACAGATTTACAGTATTTTAAACAAGGCCATAAAAATAGGAATAATAAAAATACTAAAAAGTATGAGAATAAACTACGATAAAACAGGCCATAGTTTAAAATAATAATTAAAGTAAAGTAAACTAACAATAGAATCTGAAAAAAATAATCTAAAAAAACAATAAAATAAAAAAAATTAAGCCGCAGGACAAAATATTCCTGAACCCATTGGTAAAATACCTTTAGCCATTAAAAATGCAAGCACTAAACCCAGTATTAATCCGATAATGAGACCTTTCATTAAATCAGCCCAACTCATAATCATTCCTTTTTTTGAAAACAACATAATAATAACCTCACTTTATTTGTACTTTTTGTATTTATAAAGTTTTGCTCAAAAACCCTTTAATAATACAATACACTCCCCAGCTATTTTAATTTTGCAGGTTCGTGTGAAATTAAAAATTTCATTTTTTTAACAAACTCATGAGCTTCGTTAAGCAAGACATCAACTTCTTTGCCAGAAATTTTGGCAAGCTGATGATGACCAACGTCTTTTGCTAGTTTATAGAGCTTAGTTAATGTAGATACATATTCTTTTTGCAAAAGACGTTTTCTTACAAAATGTTTTTCTAACAATTCAGCAACATGGTGCGGTGCTCCAGGAACAACATCAATGTGCATAAGCGCTGAATGTGCAGCGTCAATAACTGCCCAATAACAATCCACAACTATCGATAAGTATTTTGATTCAGCAGAATATAATGTTTTAGGTGCTCGTTGATAATATGCCCATACAGCTTCTTTTGTTGGACGAATTTTTCCATCTGTAAGTAATGTCTGCATAGGTGAAAAAAAACCTTCATCATATACAGGATAGCCTTCTCGTAAAATATTTACAACAATAGGATCGCCGCTTCGCACATAGCTCCAGTAATCACTAATATTCATTGTAGTAATGTGAAAATTATTGGAAACAGTCGCTGCTGTTGTTTCAATAATAACTCTCAAACTAGTCATCACTTCTTTGGAAAGGACTATAGAAATGTCGTCAAGAATAAGCAACACATCAAGATCAGATTCTGGTTTTTTTGTTCCTCGCGCAGCGCTTCCAAAAAGTACCACACCTTTGAGTAAATCGTGCAGCTCTTTTTTGAGCTTGTTTGCAAACTGTTTTGTAATTTGGATGTCGGACTCGTCGTGATGATACTCGACCGGTCGCTTTTTGTATTGAAAAGAAATATCTACCATTCTCTCACCCTTTTGACATATTTTAACGAGTTATCGTTTATAAAGTTATTCCAAAGGAGTCTCACTCCAGAGTTTCCAATCATTACTAGGATTATAGGCGCCAGCAATGTAATTTGGAGGGGCTCGATATCCTGCAGCGCCGCCATTTCCAGAATAAATGTTTCCAAATGAATTCCCTCCTTGCATGCCACCACCAAAATGCCCTGCAGCGCCAGTGCTTGCACCAAACGCATTCCATAAAGAATATTGAATCCGCCCAGGCTCTAAATTGTCTTCTTCGTGACCTTCAGAGACTATTTCTCCTTCAAAACCTTTTTCTCTAAGGCGTTTTAATGCGTCAACAACAGGAAATATTCCTTGATCAACCGGCAGGTGTCTGTGATCTCCTGTTGCAGAGTTTACGGCTTGCACTGCAGCAACGGTTCCTGATTCTGCAAGTTTATCCATTTGTTCAAGATACCATTTATTAAAACGATTAAGACGTTGTTCTTCTGTTTCATGAGGATTGTTTTTATCTTTTGGAAAATGATTATACCACATAGAAAGGTGCGAGGTGTCTAGCATTCCACCGATATGTTTTTTTGCCAAGTCTTTCATTTGTTTATCAGTATATTTAGAACGGTAATGAGGATCATTCTTCATTTTGTTAACCATTTCGTCTCGAGATTTTTGCACGATTTCAATAAATTCGTCCGTGTGACCGCCATAACCTTGAGGCCAACCAATTTCTGGACCTACATGTATGGGTTTGGTGACGTGGTGTTGTTGTGTTTGTTCAAGAGCGTAAATTCCTAAATCTGCGTATGAATCAAATGTTTTTTCTTTTCCATACTTATCAATAGTTGTAATATTATCAATATTTTCTAACATTGAAGCTGCTTGAGAATCTGCTCGCGAAGAAATTTCTCGAGAATATTTAAGACTGTGTTTCATTTGATCAATTTGTTCAGACAATTGCTCGCTTTTTTTTTGATATCCACCAGAAACACTCTGTTTTGGAACCATTAAGCCCATTGACAAAAGTTCTTCTTCGGATTTTCCTTCTTCTATTTTTTTGAGTTCATCTTGTTGTTTAAGTGCTTCTTTGAGTTCAGTAGATTGTCGTTCATACTGTTGAGAAAATTGCATGGATTGTGCACGTTGCGATGCATATTGTTCTTCGAGTTGCACTCGATAAAACCATTCTTGAGGGGTTAAATAATCTTCTTTAGATCTAAATTCTTCTTGGTTTCGTTTTTGCGCGTAGTCTTTAAACTGCGTCCAAGACATTGTTTTAGTCTTAAAACTACTTGTTTTGGGATCCCATTTAGGGACTCGCTCCATTAAAAAATGAGAGTCTTTTGCATCAGGAGTTAATTTATTTCCTTCAGCATCAATATAATCACCTGTTTCAACCAGTACACCATTACGATCAACGTAGTTTGAATCTGCTTTTTCCCATTCAGGAACTGCGATTTGAGGTACTTGCTGAGCAGCGAATTGTTGTACTTTACCTGTTCGTTTATCCACTAAAGACATTACCGAATCTCTATCTTCTTGGAAACCTTCAAAATCAACAAATGTTCCCTTATCACTAAAATTTGCATCGTGAATACTTCGCGTGTACTCTTGACTCCATATATCAATACCGCCACCCGTACCTATTTCAGCAGCGAATTGTATAGCGTCTTTGACATGTCGAAGATCAGAATTTCTTTTTTGCTCGTTAAAACCGCCTTGTCGAGGATCAAACCCTGAAACATTACTCATACTATTTGTTGGCATTTCAAGACCTTGCCAGTCAACACCAGAAACTTGAATTACTTCTTTGAGGGCTTGGCGCATATCTTTTCCCCAACTAGAAACACCACCACCCATTGCTTGATCAACAGGTGTTTGAAGCGCTAACTGGACTTTTCCACTTCCTTGACGAATAGATGCAAGTAAACTGTTAAGGATATTACCTTGACCACTAGGGCCTTTTTCCCCAAAAGTTACTCCTAATTCGCTAATAGGAACGATAGGTTCAGAATCTGTGGGTTCTGCACCCTTTACAAAACGATTGACTTCTCCAGGACCAAGAAATTTATCCAATTGTTCAAAATAATTATCTGCCATAATTCGTTTTTACACCACGCAATACAACTATAACAGCTCAAACAAATATGCCTTGACACAAACTCAGAAATTAGCGCGATTCACAGTGAACAAACATTGGTTTGTTACTGTGTGCAAAAAACATTTCAGTTTTTAAGCACATGCAGCGCTCATTTCGCGAAATATCAAAAGGGAATCTTTGACAAACTGTCGCATGAAGTTTAGCGATAAACTAAAATCAACCAACCTCATTACGTAGCGAGGACACCTCTACCACGACTTAAGAAGATGTTGTTTATAAATCTTGTGAGAAGAAAAAGAAAAACTATTCACCAAACACCACTCACCCAAACTCCACATACCGCATTCTGCTTACCCGACCGCCGCTACCGCTCACTGAAGCCTTGTTTCCCTGAGAAAAAAAGCGCCTTCACCCGGGAACAAAATTGGGGGGATTGTAAAAGGATGAAGGCAAGAAAAACGAAGTACCCTAAAGTCTTCGTTGAAAATAAAAGAAAAAAAGAACTAAGTTTGTTGCGTACAGTTGTCACGTCCTGCCTGGCGTGAAATCCACGAAAATGCTTTTGCATGCCGAGTGTCGAAACAATTTTTGTTTCTCGTGACGCCCAAAAAACTTGAAAAGTTTTTTCTACGAATCAAAGCATTTTTTGACAAAAGTACAAGGCAACAAAACCGCCGTTCTTATTATGTATGCTTATCTTAAAACTTCAATTCCGAGTTCAGAAGAGAGTTCTTGTCGAGCTTGTGCTTGTTCCTTATGAGATTGTGGCCCCACAACCCAAGGAGATTTTACACCTGTAATGATAGTCATAACAGTTAATTTTCCTTTCATATCATCACTTACTCGAGCTCCCCAGATAACGTTTGAGGAATCATCCATGGATTCAGTTACAAGTTCTCCGATTTTGTTAATTTCATCAAGAGTCATATCGTGTCCGCCATGAATTTGAATAATTGCACCTTGTGCCCCTTCATAACTTATATCTAAAAGAGGATTTGAGAGTGCTCCTTTTACAGCTTCTTCAACTCGATTGTTTGTATCAGATGATCCAACACCAATACTTGCAACTGCTCCATTTGTCATAACTGCTTTTACGTCTGCAAAGTCTAGGTTTACTAAACTTGGAACTGCGATTGTTTCAACGATTCCTTTAATCATTGTTGCAACTAATTCGTTTGCTACTGCAAAAGCTTGGTTAACCGGAAGGTTACCTGCAATTTGTACAAGTCGATTATTGTCAATTACAATAACTGTGTGTGTATTTTGTCGGAGTTGTTGTAGACCAAATTCTGCTTTGTCTACTCGTGCTCGTTCAATTTTAAATGGCATAGTTACGGTTCCAATTACAATTGCACCAGCTTCTTTTGCTACTTTTGCAATTACGCTTGCTGCTCCTGTACCGGTTCCTCCACCCATACCTGCTGTAATAAAGACCATGTCTGAACCTTTTACAGATTCTTTAATTTCAGAAATAGTTTCTTCAGCTGCTTCTTTACCCATTTGAGGGTATCCACCAGCGCCTAATCCTCGCGTGAGATCTTTTCCTAATAAGAATTTTTTATCAGCTTCAATCATTTTTAAGTGCTGTAAGTCAGTATTACATGCGATGATTTCTGCTCCTTCAATCCCTTTCTTATATAACCAGTTGGTCATATTTCCACCAGCGCCGCCCACGCCGATTACTTTAATGTTAGCTTGTCCTACATCCATTTCGCCGAATTGTTGAGCTTCAGCGTTTTCTTGTGCTGCATTTACAATAAAATCCATTTGTTTTCACATCCCCCCGAAGGGTTTTTTGTCACTAAGAAAGCTATCGCTACAATCTATTTGTTTGCGTTAACTTCTTGTGGAAAGAGGAAACACCTCAAGTCCTTTCGTATGAAAGGCACCCCATCCCTTTTCAAGTAACATACAAAGGTGAGACTGAACCATATATAAATATATTGGTATTGGAAAATATATGTTAAAAAATAAAATGATTAAAATATATAACAAAAATAATTCAAAAACCTTCAAAAACCAACTAATACTGCTTTAAAGACTCTGATTCAAACAAAATCTTTTTCTTCCCAGGATACAATCCCATAGACGACATTTGATTATATTGATCTGGCGTGAGCACTAAAAGAATTATATTAAAGGCGTATTTATCAGACATATAAAGAGCATTTCGCTTAATACTCTCTTCATCCATGTTTTCACCTATTACAATAACATTTGCGCTGTCTTTTTCTTCTTTGCCATGCAAAACAACCATTTCAACACCAGAGAACTCTTTTATAGAACGTACAAATTCTGCAACAGCGGATTTTCTATCTTGGAACAAGTCTAAAAGAAAGCGATTCGACTCCGTATTCATTGAATAAAGCTTAAATTTCTTTATTTTAGTAATAGTTAAAATATCTTCATCAACAAGGCGATTAAGAACTCTATACGTTGTAGAAGGAGGGAGGCGCGTTAATTTAGACACTTCACGCAGATAATATTGTTGCTCCTCGTGATTTATAAATAGTTTAAGAACTTTTAGTAAAGAAGAATCAATTAATGCCTCTAAAACATCACGTTTTACCGCCATACATTCTTCACGAAGAAGTTCTTTATAAAGATATCGCTGTTTTGGAACAACGTTCCAACGGTGGTGAACTGTTCCATTTATGGAAGCTTGTTCCATAATTGAATATAATTGTTATATCATCAACAAAACAACATTTAAAGAGATTTGCTAAAAAAATAAAAAGAAATTACACCAACCAAAGAAAAGAAAAAGAACTACATCTATTGAGCATAATATAATTCTTCAATATCTTCAACATAAGCAATATCATCCAAAGCCCTATCTGGTCGCAAACGAATTACTCGAGGAAAACGCAAGGCATAACCCGAACCATACGTAGGACTTTTTTGAATTTCTTCATACGCAATTTCTACAACCACTTCAGGTTTTACAACAACCTCTTTAGAAATCTTATCAACTATTAAAGGTTCTAAAAGAGAAGTAAGCTGAGCAAAAGTAACCATATCAGGATCATCTGATTTCTCTTTCATTCCAGTCCCTACTTTTCCAACCTCAACAAAGTCTCCAGAATCCGTACGACAAGCAAGAGTAAAGCTTGTAAGCCACTTACTTCGCTTCCCATTACCCCACTGCGCACCTACAATTACCAAATCTAATTCTTGCATTGTAGGTTTCATCTTAATCCACGCAGATACTCTGCCACCTGGCTGATAAGGTGCATTAAGATTTTTAATCATAATTCCTTCATTTCCAGCAGCTAAGGATTTTTGATAAAAAGCCCGGGCTTCAGACTCAGTAGATATTTGATCACCTTTAGCCAATATAAGTTGTAGTGGCTTTTGAACAACAATTGAACGAAGTAAATCTAGACGTTGAGACAAAGATTTATCAAAAACTACTTTTGAATCAATTAATAAAATATCAAATACCAAAATTTCAACAGGTAATTCTTTTGCTAACACTCCAATATCATATTTTCTTTTAATTCGTTTAGATATATGTTGAAAAGGTTGATACTTAGACGTCTTAGGATCATAGCCCACAATTTCAGCATCCACAATACAATCGCCCTGTAAACGTTCTTTTACGACCGCGACCACATCAGGAAACTGAGCAGTCACATCTTCTAAGCGTCGAGTAAACAACCAGATGCGAGAATCTTTCTTATGAATTTGCATACGAAAACCATCATATTTATACTCGAGGCGTACAGGAAGTCCTGTTCGTGCAAAAGCAGCTTCAAAAGTTTTTTCTTTTCGTGCAAGCATACACCGACAAGGAGTACCTATTTTAAGACGAATTGCACTTAATGGTTTTCCTTGTTTTACATGTTTTACTACCTGGGCAACATCTACAGTAAGATCTAAAGCCTCTCGAAGAGCTTCCTTTGCTTCACCAATAGTTGCATAAGGATATTTTATCGTGTAATTAATAATATGTTCTTCTTTAATATAAGAAAAATCTTGAGTAAAGTAAGCATATGCTAGCGCGTCACGAATTGTTCCCTGAGCAACACCGACACGTAAATCCTCAAGCACTATTCTTACTAAAAATTTTGCTTCTAAAGAGGTTGCACTTGTAAGCAAGCCACTAAGTTCTGCTAATTTTTGGTCTTGAGAACCAATACCTTCTTGAGATGCTAAATGTCGAAGTGAAGAAAATACGGATTGCACAGTAAGGCTCGTAGAAAATAGGGTTTGTTGTTTTTTTGTAGAATGAAGAGCTTGAGCGACTTCCCCCAAATCCCCTTTTTGTTTAAACAAGGCAAGAACTTCAGATTCGCTATGACCTGTTGATTGAGCAAGAGCTTTTAACACCAATTTTGCAGCCAAACCTAAAGTTTTAGCCTCCCATTCAGGATACACCATACCTTGAAGAAGCAAAATACATTCATCAACATGATCTAAAGGGATTTTTTGCAAAAATGTCGCTAAAATAGCTGTTTTTTCCAAACGAGAATTTGTTTGCGACAGTGCATCGTAAACATCAACTAACGAACTAAATTTCATTGCATTATCCCCTACACAAGATGAATGAAGAGAAGTTTTTAAGCGTTTGGAAAAGAAAAGAACGTTTCCACAAAGGACTGAGGTGTTATGAGGCGCGTAAGAACAACCTTTGTAGAAACGTTCAAATGGTTAAAGAAGGGTTGAGCGCTACACCACATCACAAAAGGCAGTGTTCCACAAATAATCTTCAATAGCTTGTTGTTCTTCATCATAAATAAGACCTGCTTGACTAAGCATAGCAGATAACTGTTTAGGGTAGGTTGATTTCATTTTACAAACCCCCTCCAACAGATCCTACAAAAGCATCTGAAAATTGATAATCATATGAATTCATTGCAGATTGTACAGATAATTTTTTTATTTGATTAAAAAAAAGTTGTTCGATATGTTTTTGGTTTTCTTGCATAGTTTCACCTCCAAGGCCATTTTGCCTTGTATATATAATTGAGTAGAAAGTGTTTATATATCTCGCACGAGCATGTCCAGTGCTTGTGTTAATTTCTATATTCATTACTTAAGGGTAGTGTAATATAGAAATATTTATAAATAAAAGGACATTCCACAAAATATGAAACCAAAACAAACTCTTGGAAAAATATTATTGTACGGATCATTTCTAGCAACAATAGCAAGCGCATATAATTGCTCTTCAACACAAAATACAACCTCAAACAATAAAGAATTTGAATCTGAAAAATTCAAAGGAACAGCAGTATTTAGAGGATATCGATACAAAGGAGATGAGCTTTATGGTGTTCATTTTAAATTAGAAGGACAACCCGAAAAATTCACCATTATAGGCAAAGATACAACAGCAGATTATTATTCTAAAACAATACCAGGAAGCAAAATAAAATTCGAAGCAATTCAAAAATCAGAAAACGGAAGATATTTTGTAAATGAAAAAAAATTAAAAATAAAAAAATAAAAAAATTATTTTGTAACGTCCATTACTTGCACAGCAGCAGTCGTTTCATGAGAAACACCAACCACAGGACCATTAGAAGTATCAATCGTACAATCAGAACCCTCATTACAAGGAGGAGCAAAATAATCAACCAAATCACGACCACCAGCATAATAGTCTTCTACAACACATTTACACCATTGTTGATCACGAACTACAGTTTTATAACTAGTCCCAACAACAGCTTCTCCAGCTACATTTGCATCATCAGACACATAATCAGCAGAAGGCATATTCGCAGAACCACCCGTACTTGTCATCATCACTAAACCAATCACTCCAACAATTGCAACAACAGCAACAAGTGAAAGAAGTGCTAAACTATTATTACTTTTTTCAACGTCATTTTTTACCATTTTAAAATATTCACCTCACAAAAACGCTTAAAGCATCATGCAATAACACACACAAAACAAAAAGACATTTATAAATGTTTCTACAAAAAGACCCTGTTCAAAAAGGAGTCTTTATGTATACTGCCAATTACAACACAAACAGTAATCTGGTTATGTGCTTACCTGTTCACTACTTGCTCGTTATTTATCTCAAGGCGATAATAATAATAACGCGCAGTATACAGATGTACAGTATTTTAAACAAGGTCTACAAGAAAACCTAAAAAAAGAGCGCGAACAATTGCCAGAACAGATAAAAACAATAAAAAATTGCAATTTTTAAGGATTTGTCCTAAGTCTTTGAGTTAGCCAATAACATCTACACCAGTAGTACTTAAAATTCAAAAAAATTTCAAAGAAAAAAAGAGAAAAAAACACTTAGCATTAAGCAGTATTTTTTCTATGATGTTGGCAAGGAAGAAGTGTTATTCATGGGACTCTTAAAACAAACCCAATCTTTACAAAAGCTTTATAAATATACTTTAAATTCTTGTCGTAAGCAAGCACAAATTGTGTGTATTGCTCATTATTATCTATTTGAGGTATTTTTTTACAATGGCAGGAGAAATTAAACATATCAGTACCAGTTCCTTAAAAAAAGGAAGTTACATCAACGTTGACGGCATCGCATCAACTGTTACAGACATTAGTATTTCACGACCAGGAAAACACGGTCACGCAAAAGCAAATATTATGGCTGTAGGAATGATAGATGGTAAAAAACGTAATATGGTTACTGGCGATCACGAAGTAGAAGCTCCTGTTATTGGCAAGAAAAACGCTCAAGTATTATCCATTAATGCAGATCATGCAAACGTTATGGACTCAGAAACATACGAAACCTTTGATTTAGCAATTCCCAAAGAACTTCAAGGAACTGTAGCTGAAGGAAATACTATCGTATACTGGGAAATTATGACTGATCGGGTAATGAAACAGGTAAAGAACGATTAGTTGTTTACAGTCTCAAAAATTTGAATAAATTTTTAAGGACACATAAAAAGCAACTAAAAATCAAAAACAATTCATAGGTGAATATTATGGCTAAATTTCCAGAAGCACACGCTCGACTCGAAAAAAACATGTTTGTATGTAAAGATTGCAAAGCAAAATTTCGAGCTCAACAAATGAAAGTATTACAAGGTAAAATTTCTTGTAGAAAATGTCACAGTAAAGCATTACGATCTGTTCGTAAAAAATAAAACAACGTTTTATTTTTCCTTTTTCTTCACTTTTTTATTCTTCATTAAATAATACAGTACAAAGTTCTATAAAAGTTGCAACAGACCAGGTTTGTGCTAAACTTCCTTGCCCTGTTTGATATAACGCGCCAGAAAGTTCACTTGCGCTTCCTGCAAACCCTAATTCTAAAATATCTTTAGCATGAGCATTAAGTAGTTTAGAAATAAAAACAGCAAATTCTTCAGAGTCAACACGATACAGACTTTGCGCTGCAAGAGCATTTACAAAATACCATGAGTCCCCACGATGATAACTTTTATTATTCTCTCCAGAATAAGATGGTTCAAATAAAAAATGTTTTGAAGACAAAGTACTCAAGCCACCCCAAGGTTGCCAAAGTTTTTTTACATGGGCTTGGAAAATTTTTTTCCATTCATTTGTAGAGCATAATTTAGGCGCTAAATAAAAAGCAATAAAAACATTTGGTCGTAGTGTTTGATCAACATCACCATTTGCAAAAAAGCCATCTATCATTTTTGCATCTAAATCAAAACGTAAAAAAGAAGTTCTAATAGTCTGAATTAAGGCGTCATGTTCTACTCGAAGAGAAGAATATAATGGACTGTTTATTTTTTTTGCAAGAAGCAAAATCGCTTCATACAATGCGACGTATCCTGCTTGTATTTCAATTCTAAAACCTGCACGACCATCGTCCATAAACTGCGTATCCATCCATGTTTCACAAGACTTATTTTCAAACAATGCATTCTCTTTTTGTAAAGATTTTTTTGCGTGCTCTAAAGCGTTATGAAGTTGTGAAAACCAAAAAACCAATTCTTGTGCAGACAATACAACAAATAATGAATCAATGTCTTCAAGTAATGAAATGTATCTTGTTACTTGTTTTCCTAAAATACCTAAGGAGTCTGCATGCTCTAACGTTGTTTTTGGAAATCGAGAAGGTAATTCTCCTTTTGGAGAAATACTGTGAATATAACGATGTAAAATCTCGCCTATTGTTGCTAAGCGTTGAGCATCAACGGAATCTGTTTGATGCAAAGCAAGACTTTTATTTTTTTCCACCAAGGAAAATAATCCGCTTAAAGAAAGTAATTCGTCACGAGACCAAAAGTGAAAAAACCAAGGTAAGCCCGCGAATAATCCTCGCAAGGGCGTATTAAAAGATATGATCTGAGTAAGCTGGTGAAGTGAATGCGTTGCAAGACGCGCAGCGCTTTGCAATCGTCGTGAAGGAAGAGCGTCCCACGTTGGCATGCAAGTATACACGTGTTCGTGTAAGTCCCCGCTTATATGCGCATGATCAAAAAATAATAATTGGGCTTCTTCTTTTGCTTCTTCTAAAGTAGACGCACATACAAAAACTGCAACTTTAGGTGTGTCAAAAGTGAATGCGTCATACACCCAATAGGTATCTTGAGCCCCTCTTTGTTTATTTGAAGAATATTTTTTTTCTTTCCAGTTTTGTAAAAAATTTATATTGTTAACGCCCTTACAAGCAAGATAATAATCAAAGGATTCTTGTGAAAGAGAGGTTGTTGAAGTTTGTTGTTTTTTAAAATGTAAAATCAAAAGATCTTCTTTGTGATATGCAACCTCATAAAATCGTCCAAATTGAGAGCCTTCAAAGGTTTCTCGAGGATCAAGAGTTAATCGGATAGGTCCTTTAATAGTATTTGTTTCATAAAATAAAGCATTTTTGTAAGGAATAAATACATCACGTCCTCCGTTTTCAAAACTTCGACGAAAAGCATACCCTTGATGATAAAGAGTTGTGCATTTTCCTTGAAAAAGAGGCTGTATTGATTCAATAATTTTGTTTAGTTTCCACGTTTGTGGCTTGAAAAGATACCAACCACCATAACTTGAAGTGTCATCTAGTGCAACATAGCCTCCTTCATTATTGGTAATCAAAGATTTGCAAGGACCTTGAGTTGAATAATCATAATCAACGAATTTATAGACTCGTTTAACAAATGAATCAGAAGAAAAAGTAGTAGCATTTTCATTGGTAGTATTGTCATAATTAGTATTCTTATGAGTATTATTAGGATTATTATTATAATTACTAGTCACGAGAATTCACCACAGTATTTTTTTGTAAAGAAGTTGTCATTGCTTCAACATAAACTTTTTCATACAAAGGAATAAATAAAGACCAACTTGCTTTAAGAGATATTTCTTGAGCATTAAATTTACTTTTAACACGGTCTTGTTTTGACGAAAAAACAAATTTTTCTAAAATACGATACACGTCGTGGCTGAATTTTTTTTTATCTTGAGTGTAATCAACAACGTGAAGTCCGACATGGTCTTGAGAAAGTAAAGGTTTCATGAATCGTCCAAATCCTGTTTGTGAAGTGGTTATTGCAGGAACTGCTTGAGCTATAGATTCTAAAGGCGTATAGCCCCAAGGCTCATATCTGCTAGGGAAAATTCCTAAATGACACCCTTGTATAAAATCTAAATAAGTCATATCTAAAACGCCATCTCGACCATCCAAGTAAGAAGGAATAAATACAATTTTTACTCGATCATCTTTGTGATTTCTAAGCCCGAGTTCAAAACATTTTTTTAAAATAGGATCTTGATCATAAGGTAATTGATGAGTGCATAAAGCAGGAGTTCCACTTTGTTTACTTCGTCTAAATTCTTTTTCTAAAGAAGTGATTAATTCAGGTGAAAAAACCTCTGGTAGCGATTTAGAAATAATACAAGGACCGGGTTGTGATGATTGCGATAAGACGTCAATAATAACTTGTTCTTCTAAGGCTTGTCGATGTTCTTCTATAGCGTCATATAATTTTAGTAAATGATTTTTATTTTCTAAAATTTCAGTTTGTGGTTGCATTTTTAAAGCCCAAGGAATAATAGTACAAAAGAAAATAACAGTTTTTGTACTAGCTTCATTTTTTAATCGTTTATTGAGTTTTGCAGCAGCCTCAAGTGCAATATCAATTCCTTTGTTTTCAAATTCATAACGACCACTCGTGTAAAAAAATACGGTGTTATTAACATCAAATACGTAGTAAGGAAAAAAATATTCAAGTAAAAATTTTCGTAATTTTCGTTTGCTCACAATATGATTATAAGATGATTCTTCAAAGGTTAATTGTTGATGAGAACTTATACCATTAGGAACAATAAAAACTTCTTTTTCAAAAAAATCCCTACATTCTTGAGCAGTAATTGAAGAAACCGTGGTTACTTTATCTGCGGTGTTTACCGCTGCATATTCTACAGTATGTTTTCCTATAATCCCTATTTCTTTTGCTTTTAATAATGCAGATTCTTTATTTTTTGGAAAATGTAAAGGATTAATACTTCGTGAAGATAAGCTTCGTCCAAGCATTGTTGCGTGTGTGGTAAATACGGTTGCAACTTGAGGTTGATAGGAATGTAAATAGAGTAAAGCTGCTGCGCTTAGCCATTCATGCGCGTGTAATAATATTTTTTTTGAAGAGAAAAATTTTTGAGTATGATCAACTAATTGGCCTACCGCCCAAGACCATAGAACAGGTTCATCAAATAAGCTATCAGCGCGTAAAGAATCAACACCATACTGTTCCCAAAGTTCTTTTTTTATACTATTTTTTTGTTCAAGTAATTGTTTAGTAGGAGAAACAAGTATAGTTTTTGGTCGTCCTATAATATCCCATAATCCATATTCACAACGTATTCCTTTTTTTGCGAGTTGTGAAAAAATCGCTGCAAAAGAAGCAGGTGCTTGTTGAGGAATAAATTCGGAGGGCAAAGGTTTATTTTCAAACAAAGGACCTATAGCAAAGTATAAGTCGTGGTGTTGAGAAAGATAAGGAGCTTTTGAAGAAAGTACAGTATAAATTCCTCCGCATTTATTACAAACTTCCCAACTAGCTTCAAATAATATATCAAAGTCTTGACTAGAAGAATCTTGCGAATTGTTTTTTTGTTGAGTTGTTCTCACCATCTCTTTTCTCACCTACATAATTCTTGAATGTAAATTCAAGAAGGAATTATATATTATTTCGTTGTAAAAACGAAGTAAAGTTTTGATTGTTCATATGTTGTTTAAAAAAATTTTTTACTTCTTGACTAGGAGAATCACTAACCACAGGAGTGTTGTAAATTTTTCCTTGTCTGGCATTTGCCGTTGAAAGTATTGTTGTTGCAACATCAGCACACATATGCATTACTTGCGCGTACATTTCGTAAGGGCTATGATTAATTGAAGCTGTTTGTGGATGAATGTTTTGTAATCGGGAAGGTTGTAAAAGTAGTCGCCAAGATTTAAGTAAATCATTTTGTTGAGAAGATGTTAGTTGTAAAATATAGGGTTTAAGTTGTGAAAGTTCTTCAATAACATGTTTTTGCAAAGGATGTAAAGTAACTGATTTTTTGTTTGGATGCAAATTGCAAATGTCTGAATCGTTTTGAGAAACGAGCTGCCAAAGAAAAACAAATGATTTTTTTAATGAAGAATCTTTTGAAAAAAGTTCTTTAAAAGCTGGTTTTAAAAATTCTTGAGACGCATTCTCTATAGGCACAATAAAACAAGAATCAAGATGTTTATGTGAAGGAACAAGGCAATTAAATTTTTTTTGAATAAAACGTTTTTGCCAAGAACTAAGATGTTCTTGGGAAAACAAAACTTTAGGTTTTTTAGCATATTGTTGCACGCAAGAATGCATGTGCCAATCTAATTGTTGTTGCAATTCCTCATCGTCCATAATATGAAGTGACGTGTTATAAAAAGGAACTAAAGCAAGTTCTACAGGAGCGTGAGCTATAAAATGAGCTAATTTTTGATTCGTTAAAGGATAATGTTTATGCAATATTTCAATTACAAAGCCAGGAATAACTAATGTTACAGGAACAGATATATTTTTAAAAAAGGTAGGTAAAGATTCTATTCGATTCAATAATGTTTTTGAAAAATGATATGATAAAGCACCCGTATCAAGGTGTTGTTTATTTTCCCCAACATGAAATGCGTGAAAATCACTAAGAGGAACATCAGGAAGACAAGTTATAAGTAAAGACTTATTCACTTACTTCACCTCTTTGATGTGCTACAGAAGTCGCTGATTTGAGAGGGATGTTTTTTGAGGTTTTCTTAGAAAGCTTTTCATAAATACTAACACATTCTTTAGCAGGGGTATTCCAATCCATCGCTTTTGCTTCTTTGTAACCTTCACGAGTTAAAGCTTTGTGAAGTAAGGGATATGTTAATAAGCCAACTACGTGAGAAGCCATTTTATCAACATCCCAAAAATCAACTTTAAAGCAGTGTCGTATGGCTTCAGAAACCCCGCTTTGTTTACTTACAATAACGGGAGTATTTTTTTGCATTGCTTCAAGCGGTGTCACTCCAAATGGTTCCATAAGTGAAGGTAAAACAAAAACATCACTAAGATCATAAAGAAGTTCTGCTTCTTCTCGAGTGTAAAATCCGTGAAAATAAAATTTTTCAGCAATTCCCATATCGTTTGTTTTAGAAATACATTCTTGAAGTTTATCTCCAGTTCCTGCTACAATAAATTTTGTTTTAGGACATTTTTCTAATACTTTTTTTGCCATTTCCACAAAATGTTGAGGGCCTTTCATCGCAGTAATTCGACCCATAAAAGAAACTATTTTACTACCGTCTGCAGTGAGTTGATGTACACGTTTTTGCACAGGCGCCATATTTACGCCACCATTATGGACAACTTCTATTTTTTCTCCATTAACGCCATATTGGTCTATAAGCGTTTGTTTTATTGCATTACTCACAGCAATAATTTTATCAGCTTGCATAAACCCTTCTCGTTCTACTTCATAAATATCCTTATGAATGCCGTGTCCAGGATTTTTATTAAATTCAGTAATATGCACGTGAACTATGAGTGGTTTGCGAAGTATTTTTTTTGCTTGTATTGCTGCAGGAATAGTAGTCCAGTCATGAGCATGAATAACAGAATACGAACTAGCACGTTTTTTAGAAATTTTTTGTAAAGAAAGCCGGGTTTCTAAAACTTTTTTTGTTCGTTGAGCAAATAATTTAACTTCATCAAGCAAATTCTCACCATATAATGAATTAGTCGAACCAGAAGTGTTTGCACCAGTTCCAAAAAAGCGTTCTTTTTGTTGCATTGCTTGTAAAAGTTCTTTTGTCTTTTGATAAGATTCTTTGGTTTGGTATGCTTGTAAAAAACTAGTCACACCTAACTTTCGTATACGAGGAGAAACTCGTTGAATACTAACCCGTGGTTCAAGTTTACTTGCATCAAGAAGGTGAACAATGTGTTGAGAAAGTTTAAGAGGCATTCGAGGCATGAGATAATCTATATTTATTCCCTGAGAAGCAAGTTCTTTGGTAAGTTCATAACAAACCATACCTACACCGCCAGCAAAATATGGTGGAAACTCCCACCCTAACATTAATACCTTCACACGTCACAACCCCTTTTTAAAAGTTTCAACAAAACTCAATATTTTAGTATTTAAAAACTTTCTGTTTATTTATATTATAAATAAAAAGAAAATAAACAAAAAAGAAACTAAAAAGGGCAATAGAAGCTCTAAAAACAATTTATTAATTAATTACATAAGTTAATTTTTTAAATTTATTAACTAAAAACATAATAAATAGAAATGTTTATATATCAAAACAACCACCAATAAGATATATGATTACACCACGTCAAGAAGAAATTTTATCTGCAATAAGTAAAGGGATTCAAACGCCTACTGCGCTTGGCAAACATACCTCTTGTAGCTTGCCATATATTACCATACAACTACAACTTTTACAAGCAAAAGAACTTATTTCTAAAGAAGCTCAAAAAAAGAAACAACAAGTAGGGCGTCCACAGCAAAAATATAGTATAATACAACCAATAACTAGTATACAAACAATTCATAACGCAAACGTTTCAACAACAGTAATAAAAGAAAAAAATGAAGAACTTTTTAACACATTCATACAACTCAGCGTTCAAGTTCCATCTAGATTTCGCAATAGTTTTGCAGAATATTTTTGGACAAGACCTGAATCATTTGCGCGGTGTCAAGCAATAGGAATAATAAGTAGTAAAGAAGATGAAATAGAGCTTATTGCAATTACTCAGCCTCAATATCTTGAAATATTACGAGAAAAAATCAGTCATGTTCATATCACCCACGACAAAAAGCAAATTCATTTTGCGTGTTGGGTGCATTCCAAAAAAGAGTGTGAGACAGGAATAGAAAAACAAGACGATTATTATCTAACAATGTTAAAAAAAACCAAGCGATTAGTTGATGCTGATCTTATTTTAAAAAAATTACGAGAAAAAATTTGAAACTACTTCAAATATATGTATCGTACACGAGGTATACAACATGAATGTCTTAGCACAACTTATTAAAGAATTAGAATATGATGATCTTCTTCTTTTAAAAAAAGATGTTGACAAAGGAACCATAAAAAAGATTCTTAATAAACAAATTAAACAAAAACAAAAAGAAAAACAAAAAATATGTCCTGTGTGTGAAGGGGCTATTTGCAAGGGTTGCGGATTTCATTTAGAATTTGGAAGTGCTGATTTTCGACAAGAAGCAACATTTGACGGTATTGATTGTTTAAACTATTTTATTAAAAACACATTAAAAAAATAAGCAATCAACCACCCACCAACAAACAGAATAATTCATAATCTTTTATCAGCTAATCAGACATAAATTTTTCATAATAATAACTACAATAATAATGGCCTTATTTTTGCATAAAAAAATATATACTATACAATCTATTCATATACCATGAAGAATGTGTAGGATATCTTCTCCAAACTCAGTAATTTTTGCACGTCCTAAACCAGTGACGTGAAGAAGTTCTTCAACTTCTAAAGGTTGCATAGCAAGCAACGATTCTAAAGCTTTATCTGTAAAAACCATATAGGGAGGAATTCCTCTATCTTGAGCTTCTAAATATCGCCACCGGCGAAGTGATTCTCGTTGTTGCTCAATATAGGCAACATCGACTTTATCTTTAGAAACGGTTTTTTGAGTTTCAAACACATCCGTTGCTTTTGCTTGAACACTAGGCGTTAAAAAATAAGAAGGTCCGCCAACATATGAGATAAAAAGTTCTTTTTTCGCACGAGTGCAAGCCACGTAAAGCAATCGTCGTTCTTCTTCAACAACATTATAATTTGGTTTTCCTGCAAGCATGTCCACATAGGTATGATCTTTTGATTTACAAGGATAATGTTTAAAATCAGCACCGACAACAAAAACAAATTCTGCTTCTAAACCTTTAATAGCGTGAACTGTTGAAAGCGTTATTTGATCATCATGAGCGGAAATGTTTTGTTTGGTTTGTTCGTCAGTTCGCAATAAAAAAGAAATATTTCTTTGAATACATAAATCTTCAAAACGTTGTAATTGCTTATTGGTACGCGCAAGAACAAAAATGTCTTTTCGAGGACAAGCAAGACCTCCAATAATATCAATAATAGCAAGTGCTTCTTCATCTTCAGATTTGTGTTTCATCATTACCACGCGACCTTCACGAGTATCTTTAGCGACAAGTCGTTTGTAAGGATGCGCCTTTCGTTTCGCTTGAGCAATAATTTCATTTGCAAATTCTACAACGGGCTTTGTTGATCGAAAATTATTTGTAAGTTCAACCACTTGAGTATCATTAGTAATGGAACTAAAAATCATATCAGGATCAGAGCCTCTCCAAGCATAAATGCTTTGACGAGGATCTCCTACCATAAAAACATTTTTAGGAGCTAAAAGATTGACAAGTTGTACTTGCAGGGGATTTACATCTTGAAATTCATCAATTAATAACCACTCAAAGTCGGGTTTGCAAGTTGGGTTTGTAGTGTATAAGCGAACACAATCTAAAATTTGATCTGCAAACGTTCGCAAATGTTGTTGGCGAAGTTTTGTTAAAACCATTTTTGTTAAACGCACCAATGTTTTTGCTGTTATTCGTTGAGAAAGAGGCGCTAAATCTAACCTTTTTTCAAAATAAGACTCGTCATCAGCGTGAAAAACTGCTGCTTGCATTATTGTTTTAAAATCGTATAAAAAAGAAAATAATAATTGTCGTTGTTCTTTTCCTTGACGTTCTTTAGAAGTAAAATAATGTTCTAAAAACACATCCAAGTCATAACCTAATTCTGCTAAAGAACTAATAATAAAATGATTATATTCTTTTGAAGAAACAGTTCTTGTTTTACTACCATACCACGAATTACCGTGTTTGATAAGTTCTTTTTCACTAAACGAATTAAATGTCTCAATGCGAATATTAGTGTTTGGCAATAAAACCGCAAGACGTTTTTTCATTTCTTGTTTTGCTTTTCTTGTAAACGTTATAGCCAAAATTTTTTCTGGTAAGACACCACAATACTTAATCAAATAAACAATTTTATACGTAAGCACACGCGTTTTTCCACTACCCGCACCTGCAATACATAATTGTCGAGAATGATTGGATACTACGGCTTTTTTTTGTTCGTTAGTAAACCCTTCAAAAAAATCTTGTAAATTACAACAAAGCTCTTCTTCTTTTTCATTTAATGAAGCGCTAGTATATGTTAAATCAACACAATCTTCTTTTTTTCCAGCTGTATATTCTTTATAAATTTCATCAATTTTACAAGACGTTTTCACACTACGTAATTCTTCCAAAGCTTGTTTAGCTAAAACTAAAACTAAAAATTTTCCTTGTTTTTTTTCAACGTGTAAAAAATTTTTTTCTAATAAGTAATCAATAAAAACAAGTAATTCATGACTAGAATAACCCCCTAAAACACCAAATTGACTGTGTTTATGAAGTTGTAATCTTTTTATTTGAGATGTTTTTTCACCACGTAAAGAAGCTACTAGTAATTTTTTCCCAACAGGAAAGGAAAGTTCTGCAATTAGTCGAAATACAGGTAAATGATCTTTACTAATATTGATGTCTTGAGAGGAGTTTGATGAAGAAGAGCTAAGGAAAGTCATAAAATGCACCTAATTATTTTTTGCTACTTCAAAACGAAGAGCAATTGTTGAAGCGCTAAAATCTGCAATTTGTAAAATAATTATATGTAAATAATGTAGCAGAATTCTTTGATGTGATGAACTAAAAAAATCATCTGATTGCACAAGCAAATTGGTTATTTTTTGTTCTAAAATTTTTTTTTCTTGATTTATACTAACGAGTTTTTCAAAAGAAAAAGAGTAAAAAAGAGAATTTAATTTTTTTGCAAGAGCAACAACACCTGCAAGTAAATCCATAACAGAATCATCTAAAGAAATAAGAGCATGTAAAAAGTAATGGGCAATATATTTATAGGAATCTACAACTTTTTCAAGGTTCCAAGCAACAACATACCAAAAATGACCTTTATCTTTTTGCTGTAAAGATTTATTTAAGAGGCGTTGGCAAAGATTTGTTAGTTTGTTATTTTCTTGCTCAGCAACAAGTATTTTTTTTAAAAAAGAAGAATCTTGCGTTTCAAAAGAAGTATATAAATCAAGGTTTAATTGTTCAAATTGCCTAAATGCTTGACGTAAAGCAATATCAAACTGTTTTTCATCAATTGCAGCGACTTGACCTATTATAATACGTAAAGAAGATCGTTCTTTAACCATGAAACCAACGAATAAATGTTCTACTAAATCGGCAAGAATTTTTTCTTGATACGCATCATAATAAACTATCTCTATTTCATCAAAACCTTGTTTATGTAAAGAAGAGATTTGCCAACGTAACACTCGTTCTGAAATATTTCTAACATCTACACTTACCGTTTTTATATATCGTTGTAGAAGAGGTGGCTGGACAAGTAATGAAGAATTAGTGACTAAAACATCAAGCTCATCTCCTTTTTCTAATTGACAAGCATTAACCCATGATGTTGGAAGAGAAACAACCAAGGTTTTTTCTGCAAGTTTTATTATTTTTCGTTTCATACTATACCCTGTACTATATCTTATGCTATACTTATACCACACATTATAATTTAACGTAATACTTAGCTATTCTTTTAGTTTTTTAAATTTATGTTTTTGTTTATTTTTTTCTTTTATCGACCAAGATTTTTTACCCATGGTTAAAAAGAAATTTTCTAATTGTTGAGCGGTTTTGTCCCAATTGAATTTTTTACAAACCAATTCCCTTGCTTGCACACCCATTTTTTTTGAATGCAAAGGATGAGAAATAACATCTAATATTTGTTGAGCTAATTTGTAAGAATTTCCCGCAGGAAAAAAATAACCTGTTTTATGAGGAGTAATATAATCCTTTATATAACCTACAGGAGTTGAAATAACAACGAGTTCGCAAGCCATCGCTTCAAGTGTAGAAAGCGAAGTTGTTTCAGTAAGCGAAGGTAGGCAGAAAATATCGCAAAGCGGTAAATAATCTTGAACTCGAGAAGTTGTTGGAATGTAAATAATATCTTTTTTTCCTTGAAGTTGAGAAACAATTTGAGGAAGACCGCCTCCAATAATTACTAGTTTTGCACCATAAAATTTTTTTCTTACTTGTGCAAAAGCTCTTAAAAGAGTAGGTATATCTTTTTCTCTAGCTAAGCGCCCATGATAACAAATCGCGACATCTTCTAAATCAAGACCTATTCGTGCTCGTTGTTCATTTCGTTTTTTTTGATCATGAAGAGGCGAAAATTTTTTGACATCAACACCTAAGTGTACAATAGTTCGAGGAGTATTAATACGTTTATAGAGTAAAATTTCAGAAACAGATTCTGAAGGAACTAGTAAATGAGTTGTACGAGAATATAAAAATCGAACCAAAAAAGAGGATGTAAAATAAACTATTCTTTTCAAAAAAGATCCTTGTAATGCTTTTGAAGCAAGTTCCCATTCTAAACTATGAATATAAGAAACTGTTTTTTTTCTTTTTTGTTGTGCTAAAAATAAAGATAAACCGCCAATAGGACCTATGGTTTGTGAAAAAACAATATCTGCGTTATGTATTGCTTTTTTTATGAGTCGGGGTTTTGCTTTTGAAAAAATAAAATCCCCTGCCTTTTTTTTAGAAACAGGAATTCTTACAAAAGAAACTCCTGCCAACACATGTTTTTGTTCGTTATCTGGGCAAATAACAGTAATATCAAAATGAGGTTGCAGTCGAGGAATTATCTCTTCTAAAAAACTAACGATTCCGTCTTTGCGAGGCAAAAAATTATCTGTTGCAATAACTAAGCGGATTTTATCTTGAGAATTATTTAAAAATTGCTTATTTTTAACCATGCTCTTATCGTTCTTTTATGAACTCCTCCGCAAAGCGCACGCCATTTTTTAATCCTGCAAATAATGCTTTAAAATAAATAATGATACCAAGCCAAGAAAGAGTTAATTTTTGAGATTTAAATACTTTTATTGCTTGACGCTTTTTTGAAAACGACCGAGAAATATTGACCACTAATTTTAAATGTTGTTTAGATTTAAAACTAAAACCGTATAATCCAAAAGAATAAACTGCGCAAGAAAAAAGTCCTTTAGCATATAATTCATCATATGCTTGCAATACCAAATTATTTACTGCGACATGATCTGGATGACTTTCAGAAGATGAATGAGTAAATATTTTTGCAGGTTGAAGATGTAAAAATATATCTTGAAGTTTCAAAACAACAGAATGTTCTTTTGCTTGAGTGCGAAATTTACCTTCATCAAGACCAAAAAAGGTTACACCTTTTCCCCCAATTACCTTATCAGCTTCTCGAGCTTCTTTTACTCTCATTGAAGCAATCACTTTTTTTTTAAGATGAGGATGAGACATTTCCCCATAAGAAAGTATAATTGTATGAACATCTTTTCCTTGCGAGGCATATTTAGCAAGCGTTCCACCAGGACCTAATATTTGATCATCAGAGTGAGCCACAATGACTAAAATTGTTGATGAAGACATGAAAAGTGTTAATAATTAGACATTTATAACTATACCTATTCAACTTGTAAAAAAATAATCTGTTAAGATATGAAAGCTATGAATAAAAATGGTGCACTGGCCGGGACATACGAACCAGAACGCAAAATTTAGCACATTAGAACGCCGCTTCTTATTTTCTGATTATTCGAACCCAGATCAATGGCTCACATCACCAAACACGCGCACGTGAATGATTTGGAAGGCCACTATCCTAGCCGTTAGACTACCAGTGCAAGTGATAAAAGAATTGAAGAAGGGTTTATAAATATTATTGTAAATGGCTCTGTCTTGAAGGGAATACAAAAGTATATTGCCCGATATACTTATTGCCTTGGCTTGTGAAGACTAGTTTTGAATCAGTAATTATGTGTGCAAATTCGAAGATTTTTCTTATCTTCTTCAAAAAAATTGCAAGGCATATAAAAAACATCATCCTCTTAAGAAAATGCTCGTATACTACTGGCATATACCTCAAGCAAAAACGATAATTACCTGCACTAATAACTCAATCTATTAATTTCTCGTATAAGCTCACTAATATCAATAATCAAATGTAATAAATGTTTTTTATCAAAAGACGTTTGAGCCGCATAAGATTTTTGAACGTCAAGTTCAAGAAGTTTAAGTTCATCTGCATAGATATTTGCTTTTTGAGAATTTTGTACATAAAAATTATCTAAAATTTTTTTAAAAAGTTCTCTTGCTTTTTGTGCTTGAGTAGGTAACGATTCTATTATTATGTTATCTTCTAACTCTAAAGAATAATTTGCAACAATATCTGAAATTTTTTCTAAATTTTTAATCACATCCCAATAATCCAATAATCGCGAAGGATCTTCATCATGTAAAGTAAATTGTTGTAAACGTTCTTTAATAACTCGCCTCATCATTAAAGAAAGTTTATCTATATTAACTTCTTTTTGTTTAATATCAGCAACAAGACGAGGATCTTTTGATTGAAAATACTCAAAAAATTCTATTACTGCTGTACGAAGAGAGGTATCGATTCGTTTTACAAAAGTTTTTATATTAATTTCTTGAGTGGAGATATATGTTTTAGCAACAATAGAATTTGTTGTTTGTTCTATTATTTCTAAACCTATAAATGATTCAACAAGAGCAGTAATAAAAGTTGAGTGAGATAGTAAGCCATTACCTGAAAAAATTATTTTTGTAGCGTTATTCTCATAAGCACTTATGAGTTGACGTTTAATAACATGATCAGTTGTTTTTTTTGATATGGAAATGACTATTTCTTTTTGTGTTGATTTTTGTTCTTCAGATATTCTAAAAATAATGCTATTGCCATAAAGTTCGGTGATAAGAGCGTCGCCCTTAGAAAGATTATACTGATCAACCCATCGTTTAGGAAGCGAAATAACTGACGTGTTATGACCTAGTTGAATTATTTTTCGAAAATCCATGTAATAAGTAAAATATATAGTATTTATATATTTTATTGTGAATACATATATATTGCTCAAGATCTGTATGCGATTGAAGGATAATCAGGGGGTGGTTGTCGTGATAAATCAATACGCTAAGCAAAAAGAAGACTTTTTTCGTGAAAAGGAGCATCATTTTTACAAAGAAGCGTATGTTGAGAGTCTGTTACAAGACGATGAACTTACAAACGAAGAAGCAGCATTTATGAGAGGATATATATCTTCATAGTAATTAAAACACTAAAAACGCCAAAAAGCACAATTACACCAAACTCGCAGGTGTTGTGCGTTGTGCTCAAAGCTAAAGCCTTGAGTACAGCAACCAAAGAGGGAGGGGAGTCAATCCGCTCCCTCGACTTTTTCTAAAAAAAGGGTCACAACATACTTAACTTGCTGAAAAAAAACCTTCTCGTTTAATATCATCAACAATATAATTTGTTTGATACTCAAAAACACCAAATTTTTCTTCAAGTAAACGAATAAAAGGCTCTACTTGAGAAATAGAAGGAAAAATGCATTCTACTAAAAAATGAAAACCATTTGCTAAACGAAATAAAGAATTCACCGAATCATGAACTCGCAAATAACTTTCTAAATGTGAACGAAACTGAAAAGGAACTTTTAACAAAACTTGCGCTCGAGCATCATAACCTAATTTTTTAAAATCTACAAGACTTGTGTGCTTAGTAATTAAAGAATCTTCGTTTGCACGCAACCTATCAAATAATGTCGAAATAGGTATTCTTGTTTGTTTACTCATTTGAGTAAGACTCGTTCGTGCATTCGCACGCAATTGTTGTAATAAAACAATATCTTTTTTTAAAATTTTTTGTGTGTGTGGTTCTTCACGTAGTTTATCCATCAATATCACCACACTATATTAGTGCAGTACACTACTAAAAAAGAATCCTTATACTTCTTAAGAAACTATAAGATAAGATAAAGTAATAAAAAAGTAATTGCGTATAGGAATAAAAAAATAAGAAAACAATAAGAGAAAAAAATAAAAAACAATAAGAAAACAATACTTAGACAAGTTGTTCTTTTGCGCTTCGAACAATAACAGGGTGTATTCCTTCTTTAATTGCTGCTTTTTCTAAAACATCCAAATCACAAGCATACTCGTTATAAGAAGAAAACATTGCTTTAACATCTAAGACATCATCGTGATGATTCATAAGTCTACAAGCATGCAAAACGTCTTTTTGACTAAATCCTTGTTTTGATAAATGTTGAGCAATAACAGTATCAGAATAACCTTTTTTTCGTTGAGCTAAAATATATGACGTTAAAGATGCTAAGAAAGATTCTTGAGAAGATAATTCTAAATCTTTTCGCGAAGAAGAAAAAGGATCTGTTAAAAAAGTAATTGTTAAAAGTATTGAAAAAACAAAGAATCCAATAAGTAGTGTTGAAAGCCAAGAAACGCTAGAAGCGCTATCTTCAGGGGAAGTAACAGATGCGGATTCTTCAAACGCGAAAATAAAGGATTGATCATCAACAACCATCCCTGCAGTTTTTGCAAAACCAAGATCTTTTGTAGCAGGAGAAAAAGCAACGACACTTAAAAATAAGATAGTTACAAAAAACATAGTAAGAACTGCATATGAACCAACTGTTTGTTTAAATAAGCGTTTCATCACATACACCTTATAGTAATTATAAGTAAAGAACAAGAAAGCAAGTTTAAAAAGGTTTCGTATTTATGGCCTTGTTTAAAATACTGTAAATCTGTATACTGCGCGTTTTTGTTATCGTCTTGGAACGTATAAACTTTATTTTTGAATCGAGAATTATAAGTACGAACTTGACAGTTTTTCTTATTCGTTTCAAAACTGGCCAACACGTGCCAAAGCGATAAGTATATCGGGCAATATACTTTTGTATTCCCTTCAAGACAGAGTCGTATGTATCTAAAAAGCTTCAAAAAAGTTTTAAAAATGAAAAATCGCCAAAAATAAAAGACTAAAATAGAGCAAAAAAAAATAAAAACCACAAAAAGCAATATTTAAAAAAAGAATCCTCTTAACAGACTTAATGAAACTATTTGCTTTTGGAGATACACACGGAGACTTTTTTGTTTTAGAATATAATAAAGAGCTTGCCAAAAAAGCAGACCTCGTTGCGTGCATTGGCGATGTTAGCGTATTTAGTGAGCATCTTGAAGAAATTATTCCTCATTTGGCAACGATGCACGAAGATATACTTCTTATTCACGGCAATCATGAAGATGCAGATGATGTAAATGCCTTAAGTGCACCTCACAAGTCAATACATTTTTGTCATAAAAAAATAAGTAAACGAGAAGGATACACATTCGTATGTTATGGAGGAGATGGGTTTTCTCAAATCGATGAAGAATTTGAAACATTTATTGAAAGTATAAAAGATGAACTTACCCCTAAAAAAACAATTTTTATTTTACACGGACCACCACACAATACAAAAATAGATGTACCTTTTGAAGACCACCATAGTGGAAGTCTTAGTTACAGAAAAATTATTGAAGACGTCCAACCATTGCTAGTTTTAAGCGGACACATTCACGAAGGAGAACATCTTATTGATTCTATTGGTAAAACACTCATACTTAATCCAGGACCTGATGGAGAACTTATTGATTTAGAAGTGCTTAGTAAAGAACGAGAAGAAAAAGAGAAAAAAACTTAAAAAAGGTAATTTTATTCATCTACAGGATATCTAAGAATCGCTGCAATACCGCCCAAAGATGCTAATTGAGAACCTTCTTCAGTTTCAGTGCTTATAATTTCAATAGTTGATCCAAATTGTTCAGCAGCGTCTTCATAATCTTGCAAAGTGGCATCATCAATATCTTCTGAAATTAAAATAATATCTACTGCGCCCATATTAACATGACGCAAAACGTCTGCAGAACCATAAGAAACTCTATTAGATTCTTTAGCAAGAGTTTCAAAAAACTGTCTCATTAGTTGTTTTTCATGAACAACTTCTTCTTCAGCTAAAACATCTTCAGATTTTTCAACAAGTTCTTTAAGACCAAAATCTCCAGTATAAGATAAATCTTTTACAGCAATAATTTTTCTTTTTAATTGATCAGTAATATAACCACCCTCCACAAAATCATGTTTTGTAGGACCAGGGCCACCAATAATAATTCCTTGTAATTCTTTGGAAGATTCTAAAAATTCTTCAGTCATATACTGAGCGATTCGTTTATAAAATTCAATAGCTGCGCCTGTTCGAAGTCGTTCGAATCGTTGAGCGGATTGCCCGCCTGTTTTATGTTTTCCAGGTACTGCGCTATGAAGTTCTTTAAGAGGAATAATATTTTTTCCTTTAAGAAGAGCAATATTTCCGTCTCGTTTATCCATTGCAACAAGACCAAACATTATTTTATCATCAAGTATTTCTTTTAGAGGCTCTAAAACGAATTCTTTATCACAACGATACAAATTTTGATTAAGCTCCACAGGAGGTTGTATGCTCCACACTTTAAAATCTTGTTGACCTTCTCGTTGTGCAGCGTTTCCTGAAAATACGACAAGACCATTGGGAGGAGTTTTTTTAAAAGAACGTAAGTGCTGAATCATTTTTTCAAGAGAGGAAATTACACTATCTCGCGTTTGCTTACTTTTGATATTAGTTGCAGTTCCTTGTTCTTGTTGAAGTTGATTAATTTTTGCAGTTATATCATAACCAGCAGGAATGTACACACTAATAAGTTCAGTATGACGACCTTTAACAGCTTCCACTTCTCTAAGAAAATGTTTTATGTGGACTCTGTCTTTAGCGCTTAAACGCTTTATTTTTTCCTCTTGAGCCATTTACCTTGCAGAAAAAGAAGGGCTTTATAAATCTTGCTTTGTTGCTTTAAAAAGCAAAAAAATAACCTCAAAAAATACCTAATACAACCATCTCAAACCCTAAAACTTTTTAAAGAACAAAACAATAAACCTTTTCTATGACAATAAAAAAATCATTTTCAGAACTTGTTAGCGACGTTGAAAACTCAAAAGCATTCAAAAATGTAGAAGATGAAAAAAACTATTATCTTGCACACATTTTTTTTCAATTAAACAACGCATTTGAACTTGCTAAGCCAATACAACTTGGTTGGTATTGTAAAGAACAAGATCATTTAAGCATGTTTGAAATTACTTCAGAAACAATAAAACATAATGGTTTTGAAGAAGCGTTTAAAGACGGAGGTATTATAGAAGAATTACAATTAACTACGTCTTCTTGCACACTTGATGAAGCTAAAAAAATCATAGATGAAATACTCAAAAAAGACTTTCCTGAAGAACATCCTAATTCATATTTATGTATTGCTCAAAACGTCAAAGGTAAAAATATTCTTAATTGCACAGTTATTTGTATTTCATTTGCCATGATTTCAATCCATATTGATTTAGAAACAAAAGAAGTTATACATAAACAAAAAAATAGTATTCTTGATTTAAAAAAAGAAACAATTAAAGGAGAAAAATAAACATACAAAAAAGATTATTATTGAAGTAATACTCATTTAAAAATTAATGCACTGCCTTATTTCCAAAAACTAAAAAGAGATTTGGTTGTAGTTATTTTTTTCTTTTTTATAAAACGTTCAAGTTGATGTTCTATATTTTTTACTTTATATTTTTTTTCATCACGTCTAAAAGCTGGCGTGTGATACTGAGTCTGGCCGCTTTGTGATCGCGTAAATGAATGTTTTTTGTGAAGCAATTCATGATACAAAACGTATTTGAGTAACTCGTTATTTTCTTGTAAGGCCGTGCTAAGAGTCACTGTGTCTGTTGAAAATGTGTAATGACCAAGCGTTGTTAATGTGTGTTTTCCAAAAACCAAGTTAGGCATGTCCATAAGACCTTCAAAGTATTGTGTGTTAAGTTCATGAAATAATTCTATAAGTAATGGCTCGCTAGGAGTTCGTTTCGCGTAGCGATTAACGTGTTTCATAAAACCATGATATAATTCTTGTTGGGTACTTTCTTTATTAGTTTTAAAAACTTTATTAAGCAAATGTTGAAGAACACCAATAACAATATCATCTTCACAATCTAAAAAAGCTCGCGAAAGCGAAAAAGTTACTGCTTCAAGTTTTCTTCCTCGTGACGTCATAGACACTGTAGCATTATACTCTTTAAATCTTCCTGAGTATCGCAAAGCCATTTTTGGCTTAGCAATGTCTTGAGTAAACAATTCAAAAGCAGTATTCAAAAGTTCTTGTGAAGAGAGTTCTACCATAAAAAATACAAACTATGCAGATAATAAAAAGCTTTGTAAAAAAAGAAAATAAAACAACAATAAAAAATTATTAAATAAGAAATAATAAATAAAAATCTAAAAATAAGAAAAAAGAAAACACGCGGTCAAAAAAAAGCTCCTGTGCGATTTGAATATAAAATTCAACTAAAAATAAAAAAGACTGTTAAAATTTAGTCTGCACAGACTGCGTAAACATCTGCAGTGAGTGCTCCTTGATTGTTTTGATAATATGCGTGAGCTACAGCTCCACCACTATCAAATTCAAAACAAAAGTTTTGTGGACAATATGTTGATCCATCAATCATCGGACCGTTTATTCCTTGTCCACCATCAGGAAAGTATACATTTACCATGTACGCGTTTGAAGAAGTATGATTCATGTATTGCACCCCATAATTTTCAAACCAAAATATTTGTCCTGCTATAATTCCTGTTGTATATCCATTATCTAAAGGCAGTTCTTGTGCTAAAACACTTGGTGTTGTTTGGCAATCATTTGCACTTAATTCTCTAAATTGGCCATCAAGCGTTCGATAATACATCATTACACAGTCTCGATTCATATCTGCACATACTTCGTCTGCAGATTTAAAATCTTGTGTTAATTGTATTTCTTCACCGGTCGCGTATTCTGCCCGAGTAACTAATGCAATTTCTTCGCATTCATTTGCAAAGCAAACTCCTCCACAACGATACTGAGTTGTTTGAGGTCTATTATACTCCCCACAATATCGTTCAGTTATATATACAGGTAGGCCATTTTCATCTTTAGATGGCGTACATGTATCTTCTAATTGTTGTCGCCCAGCACTCGTTTTTGTTTTTACTACACCAAATTGAGCATAATTTTTTCCACCGTCTGAATCTTTACAAGATAAATAATTCACAGGCGAATCATCTAAAGCAGCATCTGCTTGAACAGCCGCAGAAGTAGTAGAATTTTTGTTTTTTAATACTGAAGAAATATCTGTTGCAAAACCTGCAATAGTGTCATTATTTGAAACTGAATGCGATGGCAAAACCACTACAATTAAACCCACCACTGCAACAACTAAAACCATTGCGAGCATAAAAAAAGCATATTTTTTTTCTTCTTCATTCATTATACTACCTCAAACACAACAATTTTTAACAAGAAATAGTATTTAAACATTGCGAAAACGAGGACATGTCCATAAAGGAATCTTTATACGCTGCCTTGCGGCGAATTTTTTTGAAACGAATAAAGAGAGTCGCAAGAATTGATGATTCGAAATTATAATCCTCGATTCAAAAATACTGTTTATATATGCCAAGCTGATAATAATAACGCACAGTATACAAATTAATATCATTCTGGACGTAGCTAAAAACGAAGAAAAGAGCAAGTATAGTACAAAAAAGAAAAAAATAAGTGAAATTCTTACTGTTAGAATACTTAAAACAATACAGATTTCACTATTGGCCAAAGAATTAAAAAAATAACTATAATTGCTAAAAACCAACTCAGTTTTTTCCAGTGAGCAACTCCTTTTTTCTCACCTTTAGTTCGCGTAAAAGCAAGTCTACTCATGTGACCACCATCAACTGGACCTAAAGGTAATAAATTAAATAATCCAAGACCAAGACTTAAAACAAAAATCCATAGTAAGAATTGCGAAAACCAATTTGTTATACCATATACCCATTTAGGAATAGTTTCTTTTACATCAAAGTCTGTTGCAAGCCCTATAACCCCTAAATATCCTTGCGAAGAATCTTGAGGATGAGCAACAGTAGTTAATGTATGAGAACTATTATTGTTTGCAATAACAAGCGTTTGATTGGGTTGTAAAGAGCCAACAGTACTTGTTAATTGTTCTTGAGTAAGTACTGATTGATTATTAATCAACGTGTAGGTTGTTTGTGGCGTAATTCCTGAAATATCTGCAGGGAATCCTTCTTGAACACTATCAAAACTAAAACCTACTGGTGCAACCATTGCCATTGTAAGAGGATTAAATACTAACATCATAAGTGCAAATGCAATTCCTGCTGTTAAAAAATTCATCCCAGGACCTGCTGCAAAAACAGAATATTTAACAACATCATCTTTTTTTTCGAGTTGTTTATCATCAGGTTCTACAAATGCTCCTGCGAGGGGTCCAAAAAATACAATTCCTGTTGTTTTTACTTTCACGCCATGAGCACGTGCAACAAGACCGTGCCCTGCTTCGTGAATAAGCACAACAATAAATAAAGGTATAAGTACCCATAACGGAATAAAAATTGCGCTTCCAGGAATATTTACTCCAGGTAAAACTAAAGAAAAAGATGCTGGCGCGGTAGGTACAAAAAGTGCTTGATATAATGCGAATAAGACATATCCAAAAATAAAAATCATTCCCGCAAATCCTAAACCTATAAAACAATATCCTAATAATTTAACTGTCTGTTGATGTTTTTTTGCATAACGATTCAAAAAAGGGATTCCAAATTTTGTTTTTCGAAGAGCAATAATTCCTTCCCAATCAAATTTTTTCCTATTGATTACTAAAAGAATAATAATTGTAAGATACACAGCTATTGTTAGCCAATTGTTTGCAAGATATTCAGGTACTGCCATAAACACTAAACAATAATAAGCAACTTATAAAGTTTTGGTAAGAAAGTAGGTGCAAAATAACCCACAAATTGCTTTAAAGTAAAATAAAAAAGAAGTATTTTGTAGTAAAGCCAAAAATCTGCGCATTCAATAATTAGAATTTCGCACGTGAAACGAAAATACAAAACTTTACACTATAAAAAAATAATTAAAAAAAAAAATTAATATGCATAAACATTATATTTTCTTACCAACGTAAGGTCCTTGTTGAAAATACCCTAAGTATTTTTTGTAATATTGACGAACACCAATTCCACTTATAACCAATATATGATTATAACCGTTTTCTTTTGCAATTTCTTCTGCGCGTTTCATCAATTTTTTTCCAAAACCTTTGTGCTGTGAAGAACCAATTTCAAAACCCTTATTACTACCTACTTGAACGTCGCCTTGTTTAGTGTTTTTCTGCTCTAAACTCTGAGCGCCGACTCCCGAATTGAGTTCCTTTGCTGCGCCGTAGACGTGTAGTTCTCTAATGAGCGCTGTTGTTGGAGTGATTTCTTCTCGGAGTTGTTGTGAAGGAAAACGAAGTCTACAAAATCCTGCTATTCGATTATTTGCAATATCTTCCATTGCGATAAAAAATTCTTTTCCTTGACTTGCTTTGTATTCTGTTACGACTAGTTCAAATACTGGTTTTTGTTTTGGTGCTACTCTTCCTGTTTCTCGAGAACGAATTTCTTGTGGATGTTTGTCTCTTTTTTGTATTTCTTTATCAACGTATTGTCGAAGATTGGTTTTATCAACACCTACCATAATCCGATATGTTGGAATATCTCGTTGCACTCTCATTACTCGACAATAATTAGGAATTTGAGGGATAACTTGTGCTAAAATATCTACAGCAAGAGGTGTTGTTAATGGTTTGTAAAGTCCTTGCTTAAAATCTTGTTCAAGTTGCGTTCCTGGTAAAACAAGTAAAGGATAGATTTTTATCATATCTGGACGATATGCATCATTAGTAAATAGTTGCAAAAGACCTTCAACATCTTGTTGAGGAGAAACTCCAGGAAGTCCCAGCATCATGTGAAAATTAAGTTTGAATCCTAAGTCGCGAAGTTGACGAATACTTTGTATTGATTCTTTTGACCCATGTCCTCGACTGATTGCGTCAAGAGCTTTATCATATACTGATTGGATTCCTAACTCAACACGAGTTGCTCCTTGTTCAAGCATACTATTTCCGTGTTGAACATAGCCCCAATCAGGTCTAGTTTCTATAGTCATACCAATACAACGAATTGTTGCAAACTCATTTTTTTCTTGTTCGTGTTCGAGACTGGTTTGTTTTTTTGTTGCTAAGACTTTGTTGTGAATTTTTTTAATACGATCTTCGCAGTAAATATCATCAGGGAGTTCAAAAAACGTTTTGAAGGCTTCTAAATCAAGCACACCATCAGAAAAAAATAGTTCAGAAAATGTATTCATTGCATTAAGCACATCACAAACGAACTGGTCTTGATACTCTTTAGTTCGCGCAGGAAATGTTCCGCCCATAATAATAACATCAACTTTTTGAGGATTATGACCGGTAACAACATATTGTTCTAATCGATTAAATACTTGTAAATAAGCATCAAATTCTGCTCGCTCTGCACGCATCGTTGCAGGTTCTGCACCTGTATAACTTTGTGGTTTATCTCCCCAAGGACTTTTAACACCGCCCGGACACATTCGACATTTCCCATGAGGACAGGGGTGTGGTGAAGTCATAAGGGCAACGGGCGTTACACCACTCAAGGAATTATTTGGTTTGGTTTGTAAGTGGTGTTGATATTTTTTTGCAAAGGAAGATTTTGCACGTAAATAAAGTTCTATATCAGTTGGGATTTTTTTAATACTCGTATATTTTTTACATAATCTAACTTTAAGTTTTGCAATATCTTCTTTAGTATAGTGTGGATTTTTTTCTAATTCCAAGAAAAAATTATGTAAAAAGAGCTGCATTTGAGTTTCATAGTCTGCGCGCGATGACATAAAAAAGAAAAAAGAGGAGTTGTTTATAAGGGTGTTGAAAAACAGATATTAAGGTGTTAAAAAAGCTAAAAACTGCTAAAAATCACAAACTGCTTGCAAAACTTCATACCAATTTTTAAGCGCTTTGTAAGATGACATTTCATAATTAGTATGATAATACATGGTAGGAAGTTGTAGTGTTGTTCCATTAGATTTTCCTTGAGTATGAGCAACTATTGCTCCTAATTCAGTTCTTCCTAGTGAACGTTGAGAAACAGTCGGATCGTTTTTTGTTCGTTGATTTCTTAACTGAATATACTTGTCTTTAATACGATAAGGAATATTTTTTTGCTCACAAATAGATTGAATACTAGTAACCATTTGTTGACTAAATGAGGCGTATTCGTCTTTTGTTCGAAGAACTACAGCTCCTTGTTGTAAACTTGTTGCTTGTTTGAAAGGCGAAGTATCTAAAGTTAGTATGTTTTGAGATGTAAAATGTATTTTTTCTAAACAAGAAAGAATATGTTGCCAGCTCCTGCCAATTTCTTCTTCGGCAACGAATAATACTCGCCCTTTAAAACCATCGGCAAGTGCTTGCATTGCAACAGCAACACTTATACAGTTATCAAGTTGTGAAGAAAATGTTGTCTTGGTTTCTTTAACATATGATTCTAAAGCAATAGGAGTTTTTGGTTTAAGTTCTTGAGCTTTTGCATCATCATCCCATTCAATAGTGTAATATACTCTTTTTTTTGAGAAATCAAATTGCGAACCATTAATTGCTCCAGCAACTAATTTTTTACCTGTTTGAGAATTATAAGCAAATATTCGTTCACCCATGTAACGAGCAGCTGTTTTTTCAAAAATTATTTTTTCCTGATAAAAATCATCACCGTGCTCGTGTTTACGATAAAATGCTGCAAATTCAACTTGTTTATTTTGATTAAGAATAAATCCGTGTCTATCAACATGAATAGTCAACATTTTATCTGAAGGAGTTTTTGTTGCGCTAACAAGAAGCCAACTTTTTGATTTTTGCACGATAAAACCTTCTTTAGTCGCAAGACCAGCTAAAAAATCTAAAAATAGTGTTTCAAAACCAACAACACTAGGCAGCAATATATATTCCTGTAAACGTTGAAGAATTTTTTGTACGACCATGATGAACAAAATAAACTATTTGGATTTTAAATACATTTGGAATTTAAGATACTTAGTTAAGAAAAGAGTATACAAATTATAATAAACAAAATTTAAAAAGCCATAAGCAAACACAAACTCCATGAAAAAAGAAGTTTTTGAAGGAAGACTACGTCTCACGGTCGATACTGATGCTGTAGTTTCCAAAGAGTTAGAAGTTTTTTATAATCCTAAAATGGCTCTTAATAGAACTCTTAGCTGTAGCATTCTTAAGGCTAGTGAAAAAAAAGATATGCATATCGCCCTTCCTTTAGCAGGAACAGGCATTCGAGCTCTTCGTTTATTAGACGAATTACGTTCTGAAAATATTAAAAAAATTTGGGTTAATGATAAAAATTCAGAATCAAAAAAATATTTTTTATATAATGCACAACAAAATAATATGCACTCGTTAGTTAAAGATAAAGTAGAACTTGTTCAAAAAGATGCAAATGTTTTTTTACAAACAAGCGAGGGTTTTGAGTATATAGATATTGATCCTTATGGCAGTCCTAATTTTTTACTTGATTCAGCAATTTCTCGACTAAAAGAAGGGGCTATTCTTGCAGTTACTGCAACAGATACTGCTGCTCTTAGCGGAACCTACCCTTGTGTTTGTAAACGTAAATATTGGGCACAATCTGCTCGTTGCCCACAACAACACGAAATGGGTCTTCGAATTTTAATTCGTAAAGTACAACTTATTGGGATGCATTGCGAACGCGCACTCACACCAATTCTTAGTTATCATCATCAACATTATTATCGAATATTTTTTATTTCAACAAAAAGCAAATCAAAATCATCTGCACTTTTTACTCAAATTCAAGAATACTTTTTATTTTGTTCAAAATGCGGTTTTCATACAACACAACAAGCGATAATAAAAACGTGCCCGTATTGTTCTGCTACTATGCAATTGTGTGGACCACTATATACGGGATCTATGCAAGACGAAGAGTGGTTAAACAAATGCATTAGTCAAACAGACGCAAAAGAAAAAGAAGCTTTGCGAGTTCTTAAACAATTACAAAAAGATAGCTTACTGGATAAGGAGTTTACTTTAGAAGAACATAAAAAAAATAAAGCAAATAAAATAAAGAGTATTGTGGGAAGTTATGATACGCACCAGTTATGTAAACGCCATAAACTTTTAGTGCAACCCCTTCAAGAAACAATTAAAAATCTCGTTGATAAAGGATTTGTTGGGACGCGTAGTTGCTTTCCTTTAACAAGTATTAAAACTACTGCTGATTTTAAAACCATTCTTGAGTGTTTACGAAAATAATACAAAAGAGTAAGACAACTAACAGTAAAGAAGAAAAACTAACAAAGAAAAAAATAGATGATAAGAAAAATAGTTCTTCTCAACAATTAAAACGCCACGTATTCACCGTCTTCTTTAAGTATGTGCTGTGCAATGAGTTTGTCTAAAAGTGCGTACACTTCATCTTCGCCAAAACCAATTTGCTCAGCTTCAAAAAGAAGTGTTTCTTTACGTACTCGGCCAAATTTATCAGTTACTAAAGTTTGAAGTAAAGAAAGTAAATCCACAGTTCTATCTAATTGACGATCACGCGCAAGGCGTTGAGCCATGTTTGTTTGAATTTGTGATACAGAAAAATCGTTTGTCAATATTGTCCCCCAGTATGCACAATTCACATAGAATATATATACTTTGCGCTCCAAAGAGAGTAAAAACCATACTATTTGAGAATTATGAAAAAAATATTGCTGCTGCAGAATATAATGTGTGAAGTGTTCCTGACCATGAAAGCACTCCTGATTCTACAATTGCACCAATGATAAACAATACTAATGCACAAACAAAGAGCCAATAATTATACTTAAACACTTGACGATGTTTTTTGTCCAAAAATGCGAAACGTAAAAAATAAACCACGAGTAAAACAGTAACCATTCTTAACAAAATAATAATAGGAATTATAGTAATAAAAGAAAATACAATATTTAAAACATAAAATAATAAAATTCCAAAAAGCATGAGCCCTAAAAATTTATTCATCTCATTTGATTCTGAGACGATATCACTACTTATGATAGCTCCCGCTATGCCTGCTAAAATATATGCCCCGCCTTCTAAGATTACATGCGGTAAAACTATTGCTTGCATAGTAAGCAAAGAACCCACTGCTGATTTTCCCAAAACTGCTGCTGCAGCCACTGCTCGCATACCAAAAATCGCACCCCACGCTGAAGCATTCCATACAATAAAAAATGTTGCTCCATTACCTGTAAGAAGCGAAAGACCAAAACAAGCAAGTAAAACCCACCAATTATTATGTAAAATACTCCACAAGGTTTGAAAACTAAATGCGGTTGCTCGACCTTGCACAGCAGGATCTAAAAATAATTGTTCTTGAAACATCGAAATAACATCCCAACCAAAATAGGTTCCTGCAAATGAAAGTAAAAGATACGTTACATAAACGCCAAAAAATATCCCCACATAAGCATGTATTAAACCTTTATTATCTGCATATAATCTCTTTAAAGAAAAACCTCTTTCATGTTCTTCAAGACGTTCTTCTTGATTAATCATTTTATACATTGAAGGTATAATTAAAAGAGATGAAAAAATAACTGAAGCAAGTCCTGAATTTGCACCAAATAAAAGTTGAGCTAAAACTATTCCAATTAAGGAAGAACCAGCTCCTAAAAGTAATGCGAAACCAAATCTTTTTTCAAGCCAATTTGATGGAAATAAATTTTCTAAAACCAAATAATCTCAACCTCTACACGTAATTAACAATACAGAGTTTATAAATGTTAAGGTGAAGTGGCCTTGTTTAAACTACTATAAATTTGTATACTGCGCATTATTATTTTTTTTTATTATTATTATTATCGCCTTGGGACAAATAACGGGCGAGCGGTGAACAAGTAA
>JBKHAG010000033.1:0-2749 GCA_046543005.1 Candidatus Woesearchaeota archaeon
TAAAATGTGTTAATACTAAAGAACTTAATAATAAAAAAATTAAAGATATTTATATGCGTTAATTGAAGAATTTGAAATTGTTTGAAAAGTTTCTTGCTGTTTACTAATTTTTGATTTAGTTTATTGCTTCCCGACTCGGTTGACTGTTTACTGACCACTGTCCAGCTGTTACTTATGTGGTCGGTTAAATGTTGTCTCATCACTGAGTTTCATAAAATGATCGTGAACGAATTTATATACTACTGGTTTTCCAGTTGCGAGTTCTAAGTGTGGAATTTCTTCATCGCCTATGTTTTCAACATATTTTATTATTGCACGTAGACTATTTCCGTGAGCAGAAACTAAAACATTTTTTCCCATGCGTAATTCTTTAATGATGTGTTGTTTAAAATAAGGGATTGTTCGTTTATATACATCATATAAACTTTCTCCACCTGGAGGTGTTGTTTTGTATCCTCGACGCCATTTGAATACTTGCTCCTTGCCGTATTTTTTTCTCGCATCGTCTTTATTCATTCCTTGCAAGTTACCATAATATCGTTCGTTTAGTTTGCAACTTCTGTAAATAGGGATTTCCTCATGTTCTTTTTTGAGTTCTTTAGATGTGATGTGTTTTCCCCAGCGAGCTTGTTTTCCTTTTTCATCAACAAAAAGTCCTGTTTGTTTATGCTCGCTAAGCATAACAAGAAGTGTTTCTTGAGCGCGAATAAGTGTTGAAGTAAACGCAACATCTACAGAAATTTTAGAAAGGATTTTGGCACACTCTTTAGCTTCGTTAAGACCTTGTTGACTGAGAGGGACATTCACCCAGCCGGTAAATCTATTAAGAAGATTCCATCGCGACTGTCCGTGACGAACTAAAATTAAGTAACTCACCCTTTTTCACCAGTATTGGTGTTTGCTTTCGCACTGCGCAGTTAGAGTGTCATCGACTTCGTAGCGATGAGTTGTGTTAGCTTGGCGCGTGGATATTCAAGCATTGTTGAATATGCGCCATTCTCATTTAGCTGCAAGGCAGTGCTCGTGTACACCTCTTTTTGTATCTCTTTAAACCCTTATTATTTATAAATGCTTCTTGTTTTCACCTATTCATGGATTTTGAAGAGAATCGAATCGCGTCTGCAGACAAAGCAGAAATTAAGCCTTTTTTTGAAAAGCGCTACAAAAAACTCTTAGGTGATAGGTATGATGAGTTTATGAAATATTCTTTTACGTACTTGCGAAAATGTCTTCGGGTTAATACGCTTAAAATTCCTGTTAACGACTTGCGCAGACGTTTAGAAATGCAAGGCTGGCAACTTACACCAATTCCTTGGTGTCCTCAAGGCTTTTTTTTAGAAGGGCATGAAGATGAACATCGTTTTGATATAGGAAACGTTGTAGAACACACGCTAGGTTATTTTTATGTGCAAGAATCTGCATCAATGCTTCCGCCTATTGTATTATTTAGTAATAAAAAAGGACAATTTGATGCTGACGAAGTCTCTGCGCGTGATTGCTCTGGTTTAAAAGTCCTTGATATTTGCGCCGCACCGGGCTCAAAAACAACACAACTCGCTCAGTATATGAATAATCAAGGACTTTTACTCGCAAACGATGTTGATGTTTCTCGACTTATGCCACTCACACTTAATTTGCAACGAATGGGTGTAACTAATTTTTTAGTAACATTAAACGCCTTTCAAAAAAATAAACACAGTGAGCGTCCAAGAAATCCTTTTTGGGAGTCTAATCCTCAAGGGTATTTTGATAAAATTCTTGTTGACGCTCCTTGTAGTGGAACAGGAACTATTCGTCGAAGCTTTAAAGCACTTAGTATGTATTCTGAAGGTTTGGTAAAACGCCTTTCAAACTTACAAAAAAAACTTATTCAAAACGCTTTTGACATGCTCAAACCAGGAGGTATTTTAGTCTATTCAACATGTACTCAAGAGCCTTTAGAAAACGAAGCAATAATTACTCAACTTCTTAACAATAATGAAGACGCGCAAGTTTTACCAATTGATTTAGATATTGTAAGAACACCTGCAATTACAGAATTTGATGGTAATGTGTTTCACGAAGATATCAGACATTGTTTGAGAATTTATCCTCAAGATAATAACAGCGAAGGCTTTTTTGTTTGTAAGATAACAAAGCTCACGAGCGTTAGCGAATAGAGTTTTTTTGTAACAAAGATTATCAAAAAACCAACAAGCGATTAGCGATTACCATTTTTTTTCTTGCAAAGATAACAAAGCTTTAAAAATAATTTCTTCTTGACTATTGACAATGGCTAAAACTATTGATATTAATACAGAGTCTATAAAAATATTTTTTGCAAATATTCAAGCTTGGCTTAGTAATTTTTTTCAAACAATGGATCAACAAGAAACAATAGCTGTAGGACTTATAGCACTCGGATTTGTTTTATTTATTATTGGTTTAATTATTGTTTAAATTATTCTTTAGATTTTCTAGTTGTCGTTTTTCTCTTTTTAGTAGTTGCTTTATTACCGCGACGTTTTTATAACCATGGTTGTTTTACATGATAAACACTGCATGTGCTTAAAACTAAGAGTTTTTGGCATACAGCAACAAACAATTGTTTGCTTGCCATACATTTTGCTCATCACTGATTTTTGTCAAAGTAGCAGCGTTGCTTTTCATGCTTTTAATCAGGCCATTTTATCGGGCTTGCCCCACATGGTGTAGATTAGTATACTGCGCGTTTTTGTTATCGCCTTTGGTCGTATAGATTTTATTTTTG
>JBKHAG010000005.1:0-49926 GCA_046543005.1 Candidatus Woesearchaeota archaeon
CTGTTTATCAAAAGCTTTAAAAGAGCTTTATGATTGTATGAAGTGATGAATAATTCACAACAAGAAAGCATTTTTACAGACGCTAATAGTGCTGTTGCAAAAGTTGCATATAGCTATAGTGAAGTCATGCCTATTTATCCTATAACTCCTGCAACCTCTATGGCTGAAATTATTCAAAAAAAATCATTTCTCCAGCATAAAAATATTCTTAATACGGTGCCTGAAGCGGTAATGATGCAATCAGAAGCAGGGGCGAGTGCAACGATGCACGGAGCGCTTCGCGCAGGGCAGCTTGCAACAAGTTTTAGCGCAAGCCAAGGATTGCTTTTGATGTATCCAGAAATGTGTAAAATTGCCGGCGAGCGACTTCCAGGAGTACTTCATGTTGCATCTAGAAGTCTTGCTTTTGGCAGTTTGAGTATTTTTGGCGATCACAGCGATGTGATGAGCGTGCGTAGTTCTGGCTGGATTATGCTGTGTTCAAGTAATGGTCAAGAAGCGCAAGATTTTGCTGCAATTAGTCACAGCGTAGCGTTACAACTTAAACTTCCTGTTCTTCATTTTTTTGAAGGTTTTAGAATTTCTCATCATGTTAGTATGATTAAACCTTTAGATACTACGGTTTTAAATACACTTCTTCCTCAAGAAGAACTTGATATACATAGAAAACGAGCTCTTCGTTCTTATAAACCAACAATTGTTGTTGGCGCCCAAAATCCTGATTCTTATTTTGAAGGTCGAGAAGCAAGTAATGAAATATATTCAAAAGTTACACAAACAATTAATCAAACAACAAAATTATTTTCTCAACTTACAGGGCGTTCATATTCTGTTTGTAAATACAAAGGTCCAAAAGATGCTCAAGTTGTGGTTGTAAGTATGGGTTCGAGTAAAAGTGTGATGCAAGAACTTATAGATAAACAAAAAAAGGATAAAAATGACTCACGCATAGGTCATCTTCACATTTCATTGTTTCAACCATTTCCTATAAAAGAGTTTATTGCAGAGCTTCCAAAAACCACCAAACACATCATCGTATTAGATCAAACTAAAGAACAATCAGGCGTTGGCGAACCACTTTACACAACCATAAACACAGTTCTTTTTGAGCACAAAACAAAAGATAATAATTTTGCAAATATAATTGTTCGTAAAGCAAGAGTTGGTCTTGGAGGAAAACAATTCACGCCAGAAAATTTTTCTACAATGATAGATGCACACCTTAAAAATCCCAATAATACAAAAACACTTGTTATTGGGGTAACAACATCACCTTTAGACACTCAATCAATTACAACTTCTCCTACTCAAAATATAAATAATAAAAAAGAACAAGAAGAAACCATAGTTCACCTTATTGGTTATGGAAGTGACGGAAGTGTTAGTGGCGCTAAAGCTCTTGCAACGAGCTTGTTTGAAAAAAATTATTGTGTGCAAGCGCAGGCAATATATGATAGTAAGCAAAGTTCAAGTATTACTCTTTGTGAAGTTCGTTTCAAAAATAATCAACAAACATCAACACGTGAAACCTACGAGCATCCTTATATTAGTCCTCAAGCAAACATCATAGGTATTTCTCAGCAACAATTTTTAGCTCTTGACGAGTTTACCCAATGGTTAGAATCTTGTGCTCAAGGCGCAAGTATTATAGTAAGTTTTAGTCAAGAAGCTCAAGAATTTCAATCTCATTTAAGTCAAGAGCAACAAGAAATTGCAATTAAAAAACAACTTACATTTTATTGTATTAACACTAAAAAAATCCACCAACAAGCAGGCGGCAAACATAATGGATGGCTACTTCAACACGCCGCGTTACGACAAATCATTTCAGAAGAACGTGTTTGTGAAACCTTAAGTTTACAACGGTGTGAGGAAAAGTTTTCTAAAAAAATTGTTGATAAAAATATGCAACAAATACAACTTTTAAAAACACACACTACAAAAATAGAACCATTTACACACCTTATTCCTACAAAAGCTAAAATAGCATACCAAAGTTTAAAAATCGGTAAACAACAAAAAAAAGAATTATTAGGAAACTCCTTTGATGGAAGTATTCCTTCACCACTACTTGGAAAAACAAGATTAATACCTCCTTCAAAACTTCCTGTGTGGAACAGCGAAACGTGTATTGCCTGTGGGTTATGTGCAACTGTTTGTCCACACAGTGCTCTTCGCGCGGTAAAAATTAAAGCAGACGTAAAGACAAATTTTTCTACAAAAAAAATTACGACACAAACAAAAAATGAACAATATCGTATTCAAGTATATCCTCAGTATTGCACTGGTTGTGGTTTATGTGAAGAAGTGTGTCCAGTAAAAAATAAAGCAATCAGACTAAAAGAATGTACATATAGTTTTGCAAATCAACAACAACAAGTGTCACAAGAAGTCGAACAATTAAGTGACGTTGAAAAAATTCTCCCGCCACAAAATGAACTCATCGCGACTATTGCCCAACAAAAACCCTATCTTGTTGGTCCTGATTCTTGTCCGGGTTGCGCACAAACCGCTGTTTTAAAATTTCTTACACAATTATTTGGTAAACAACTCGTTATTGTAAACGCTACTGGTTGTTCATCTATTTATGCAACTACTTTTCCTGACAGTTCATATGTAAAAGATAAAGATGGTTTTGGTCCTTCCTGGGCAAATTCATTATTTGAAGATGCTGCAGAGTATGGGCTAGGTTTACAAATTGGTATTGCACAACGGCGTACAAAAGCAAAACAAATTCTTCAAAAGGCAATTCCTCAACTTAAAAAAGAATATGAAAAAGTTCGCATACAAGAGTTAAAGATGTTTATAACCTTACTTGAAGAAAAACTTTCATCATGGGACGACGTATCAAATGAAGGATTTAAAGTAACACAACAACTTCTCAAACTCGCTAAAGAAAACAATTTAAGCAAACACATAACTCAAAGCATACAAATTGCTTTACAAGACAGCATACCAATTATTCCTTGGATTGTTGGTGGAGATGGTTGGGCGTACGATATTGGTTATGGTGGTTTAGATCACGTTGTTGCTAGTGGTAAAAATGTTAATATCCTTATTTTAGATAATGAAAGTTATTCTAACACAGGAGGACAAGTTTCTAAAGCAAGTCCTCTTCGCGCAAATATTCCTTTAAGTTTTGGAGGAAAAAAACAACAAAAAAAACCTCTTGCAAAAATTCTTTCATTATATGAAAATGTTTATGTGGCAACGATTAATCCCTTAGCAAAACCTCAACAAACGCTTCGCGCCCTCAAAGAGGCGACCCAACACGATGGACCTAGCGTGGTGTTTTCATATATCCCTTGTAAAGCACAAGGTATTCGAACGCAAGACAGTAGAAAACAAGCTCTTTTAGCTTCCAATTCAGGCTATTGGCCACTTTACCAAGGCCATCCTCAAAAAGGACTAAAAAAAACAAATAATGCACCAATTAGTTCTATTGAAGAATTATTTTCTTCTGAAAAACGTTTTTTAATACATAAAAACAACTAATAAATACCCTCATTTAGTAGACAAAGATAATACACTTTATTGCGCGTAAACAGCGATTAAATAGAATACTTTAAAAAAAGATCCTAACTTCTTTAAATCTAAGGTGAATACATATGCCCAAAATTACTGTAAATAAACAAACATGTATTGGATGTGGAGCTTGTATAAACACATGCCCTCAAGAAGTATTTGAACTCGACGATGATGGTAAAGCAATTGTTGTAAATCAACCAGCTTGTATTGGTTGTGGAGCTTGTGAAGAAACGTGCCCAGTAGGCGCAATCACAGTAGAGCTTGAGTAGGTGAAAAAATGGATCAAAAAGAAAAATTATATGATTATATTCATCCTAAATTTAAACCATATTCTTCTTTAGTTCAACGGCTTAATACTACGTGTTGCGTGTTTTCACCTATAGAATTAGCAGAATTTTTTGAAGAAACAGAAATTAAAAGTATTATCAAAGTTAACGAGTTATATGCTCAAACACCATATAAACGATCGTGTGGAAATCCTTTATTTGCACACCCTCTTCGTGTTGCTATTTGGCTTCATGCGATTGGTTGTGATGAAAAATTAGTTCGTATCGCAGTCTATCATGACGTTTTAGAAGACCTTCCAAAATCTTACCATGAAATGGGTGTTTTATTTGATTCATTACCTCAAGATATTGCTTTAGAAATTAATGCGATGACTAATCAAACAAGTTTTTTTACAAAGATTGCACGTAAACAAAACATAAAAAAAGAAGAAATGATAACAAGATTACAAGAAATTTCTCATCCTGCAATGCAAGAAGCTGCTCAAGAAGCAGTCAACTTCTTACAAAATGCAGATATCAAAGAATTATATAAAGAGTCTTACGAAATGTATTTAGCAAAAATTGTTGAGTTTGCTCAAAGTAGAAATTCAGAAGACATTATTTTAGTAAAACTTGCAGATAGAATAGATAATACTTTAGCAGATATGCCAGGTAAATTTAACAACATTATGAAACTCTATGCTAAAAATGAACTACTTCTTCGTTATTTTAAACCATTCCTTGAAAATAATCCTTCCAAACAATTACAAGTTCTTTACGCTATTTTAGTTGAGCGTTGTTTTAGACAACTACAGTTTATTGAAAATAATTACAAAAAAATAATGCAAAAACGAGGAGAATTTTATGCACAGCAGTATAGTGGGCTCTATAGTAAAATTCTTAGCACCAAATCAAAGTTTGATACGTATAAAGAAGTTCTTAATACTCTTTGTAAAAAAGATGTTAAAAATATTTTAAGCAACATACAAGAATCAGAATATAAAAAAACTGCTTATGCACATCAATAAAAATAATTAAGTTCTATAAAAACGGGCATCAAATAATTAATATTTTAAAGAATAAAAAGTATGATGCCAAGGCCCGGATTGTTATGAATGAGTCAAAGACAAAAAAATAACTCAAGAAAAACAAGGTTTTTTGAAAATGTTCAAATCCAATAAGTAATAAGAGAAAAAGATTAAAGAAAATGGCGCCAAGGCCCGGATTTGAACCGGGAATTCCATACGGAACAAGCTCTCAGTTGCATTTCTGAAATAATTACAAAAGTACATTCCAGGCTTGCGCAATACCAGATTATGCGACCTTGGCAAACAAAGTGTAGTCAATGTTGCATACCGAGAAACAAAACGTTTCGACTGCATGCGACCTTGGCAATAAAAACAAACGAAAATAAAATGAAGTATTAATTCTTTTGACAATAACCAATAGTTATGTGAATACTAACGAAGGTAATTAATTTACCATTTCAATCTCAATATTAAGTCCTTCAGGGATTGGAACTTTCATAATGAGACGAAGTGCTCGTTCATCTACGCCAATATCGATAAGTCTTTTGTGTATTCTCATTTCGTACCGTTCCCATGAAGCTTTCCCTTCACCATCAGGACTCTTTCGAGTAGTGATTTTGAGTTTTTTAGTAGGAAGAGGAATTGGTCCTTTAAGTACAACACCAGTCTTATCAGCAATAGAAATAATGTATTCACAGGTTCGGTTAATTTTGTCAATATCTGCGCTTGCGAGTTTAATTCTTGCTTTTTGCATCGTTAATTTACCTTTTCTGTGTTTATGTGTGTAACGCAAGAATTACTTGAGTTACCTGCTAAAACTTTTGATGGGGATTGTTTTTTATTTAAAAAGCTTTTGATTAAAAAGCAACATCAAACAAAAAAATTACTAAAATAAAAAAATAAAATAAAAAATAAAAACTAATTACTTAGCTTTTCTTAACTGAGTCTATACAAATTCCTGCTGCAACTGTAGCTCCAGAGTCTCGAATTGCGAAATTAGACATTTGAGGAATGTCTGTTTTCTTTTCAATTACTAAAGGAGTTGTTGGTCGAAGTTTAACTAAAGCAGCATCTCCATTTCGAATAAAATCAGGGTTATCCACTTCTTCAGGTGAAAGTTTTTTTACTAACTCTACAAATTGGCAAGCAACTTGTGAAGTGTGGATGTGAAATACAGGCGTATAACCAACTGTGATAACACTTGGATGATTTAATACTACAATTTGACCTGTAAATTCTGTAACTACAGTAGGCGCATTATCTGCATGACCTAAAACGTCTCCTCGAGCAATATCTTTTTTACCAAATCCTCGAACAGAAATACCAACATTGTCTCCTGGACCTGCTTGAGGCATTTGTTCGTGGTGCATTTCTACGGTTTTACATTCTCCAGTAACGCCTTTTCCTTCTCGACCAGGCATTGCGACAACTTTGTCTCCTACTTTAAGAATTCCAGTTTCAATTCGACCTACAGGTACAACTCCAATTCCTGTGATATTATATACATCTTGAATTGGCATACGCATTGGAAGTTCTACTGGTTTTTCAGGTACATCAAAATCGTTCATACATTCAAGAACAGTTTTTCCTGTATACCATTCCATGTTATTTTTACCATCTTGGTCTGTTTTATTTACAACATTATCTCCTTTAAGAGATGCAATTGGAACGAAAGGAATTTTATCCACATTGTATCCAACGGATTTAAGAAGCGCACTAATTTCTTCTTTTACTTTATTGTATCGGTCTTCTGAATAATCTTGAAGGTCCATTTTGTTAATTGCAACAATCATCTGGTTTACACCAAGTGTTTTGGACAAGAATACGTGTTCTTTTGTTTGGGAGTTAACTCCATCATTTGCCGCAACTACTAATACTGCCGCGTCAGCTTGTGAAGCTCCTGTAATCATGTTTTTAACGAAGTCTCTGTGACCTGGAGCATCAATAATTGTAAAGTAATATTTATCACTTTCAAATTTTTTGTGAGCAAGATCAATGGTTACTCCTCGTTCTTGTTCTTCTTTTAAATTATCCATAACGTATGCGAATTCAAAACCAGCTTTTCCTAATTGTGCCGCCTTATCTTTTAATTTTCGCATTTGCTGTTCGTTAACATTTCCACTATCAAACATTAGTCGACCTACAGATGTAGATTTACCATGGTCAACGTGTCCGATAAATACTAAATTAATATGTTCTTTTTTATCTGCCATAGAGCATTCCTCATATCTTATTTTTCAAGCCTCTACATCACTATTGTGACTAAGAGCATGTAAGCGGAAGAAACCCTAGGTCGTTTATAAAGTTTATGCTATAAAAAAGCCCTATTATAAAGAAAAACTTAAAAAATAAAAAACACTTATTTTAATTTTCCTTGCTGTTGGCGCAAAGCATGCACTTTATGACGCACGTACAAGGTTATTGCAATTAATAACAATACCAAGATAAGCATGAATAAAGAAAACGCTTTAGAAGAATTAAAAAACAACACAGAAGCATTTTCAGAGGTTGTGGCAGTCTGATTAAAAGAAACATTTTTAACTACAGATTTAGGGGACGAAGAAAAACGAATACTTTTTTGAGGAATATAAGGAGCCATATGTGTTGTTGTTCCCGAATGCCCATCTGCTTGAGTAATAAATGAATCTAAAATGGAATCTATTAATTCTTCTAACTCTTCGGGAGTATAAGCTTCTTGACAAGTACCAACAGTTACTGTTTGTGAAAAATCATCAAAGCCAGAGGTTGAAATTTCCAACAGATATGTTCCTTGAGGTAAACGAGTACTAAACATTCCTTGAGAATCAGTAGTTCCTACAACAGAAACATTTTCTGAAGTAAAACTAACACTTGCTCCTTGAATAACTAAGCCTTCAGATGCTACTACCACAACGGAATCTTGCGCGGCACATCCTGACATAAAAGATACATCGACAAAAACGTCGTCTGCAAGAGGTTCTTCTACCACTTCTTCAGGTTCTTGAATTGCTTGCTCTTCTAAAACCACCAGATTATTTTGAGTTAAAACAATTACTGAATCAGCAGTAACAATAACATCTTGTATACGATAGTCAAATTCTTGTGAAAAAAGCAATTTGCCCCGATTTTGAGGGTCAATAGCAACAAGCATTTTTTCATGTGCATATAGTAACACATCATCTTGTAAAAGAACAGGTTCAATAGAAGAAGAATATTGTATAGGGTATGTTTTACCAACCATCGTTTCAAAGGAAGCGTCCAAAAATGTTGAACCAGACAATACAGTTAATTCTTTAAACCCAGAATCTTTTGTTGATAAATAATAATAAGTAAAATTGGTTCCTGCAAGTAAAGAGTTTTCTGACAACATATACTTAGAATCTGCAAGAGGAGCCGAATCAGGTAAATAATGATTTGAAGTTGATGCTCGAACATATGATGAAGGCAAAATAGTAGATTTTAAAGAATCACCGTCAACATATAACATCTCAGTTCCTTCATGATATGTTACAAAATCAAGTTCGTCATCGCAGTAAAATCGTCCGTTATTAGGATGACAAATTAGTTGACGCATTGGACGAATACTTGTTGCTTTACCCTTAAAATAATACCCTTCAAACATTTCGATAATAGCTTCTTGTAATAAACCACCTTCATAATAAGAATAATAAATTCTATTATCAACAGAAATAGTTGTAAATAAAGGTTTTTTTTCTTGCATGCGTTCATTTACATACACTATTGCGCGCGGTAGCGAAGCAAAAATAGCACCTGGAGATGGTTTTTTTTGCAATACAGATTCAAAATTAGTTAAACCCGTTTTTTTATATACAAATTCAGAATACAAACTAGAAGTAATAAAATATATTGAATGTACGACATTTAAGGATTTATCTTTAGAATAACCAATGTCAACTACAGGTACAAATGAAGCATAATTAGGACTTTTTCCTAACTCATGAGTCCATCTAAGCTCCCCACCACCCAGGATTTTAAATGAGAAAGGTGCGGTTAGTACATAAACTGCTCCTGTTGTATCCATTGTTGGCGAAGCCACCACCTCATAACCTAGATCTTTGACCCACGACAACGTGCCGTTGTGACTAAAAGCAAATATCTTTGTTTTTTCTCCAGCAACAATTATTTGTGAATCATCAGCTACAACTCCAAAGGAAGCATCACGTATTTGTTGCGACCAAGATACATTTAATACATCAAAATTAATTTGTGTTGGTTGAGTATATTTTTGATCATACGTTCTTCCTCGCATAAGCCATTGTCCATCAGGCGATGTTGAAACATCAAAACCATCTGCATCGTCAACAACGTCAACTAAAAAATCTTCGAATTCGTATAAACCGATTACGCTTTTGGTGTTAAAGGTGACAGTATCTGCATATAATGAAGTCATATTAATACAATCAGCACAATATGCGGAGTTTTTTTCAATAACAGGATTGGTAAAATTTTGCGCTCCAGTATTAAAAAAAGTAATATTTGCACTTGAATAAATATTTCCCGTAAATTCATTCTCATCTAAAAAAAACTCATTTTTACCTGAGCCAATAGTAGTTCCTAAAATTAAATCTCCTTGCAAAGATAAATTTTGTAAAAAAGAAGAATCAGTCCACATTATTTTTGTATTTGGTAAATCATAAGACAAGTAATTAAAAGTTGCCGCATCTGTTGTATCTAAAATAGTTTTATTTACATCTACAGAATAGATATTTTTTAAATGAGTTCCCGAACATGAATTAGTTATATTTACACCATAAGTCAAGTTATTCAAATCAAGAAGGTAAATTTCATTATTATTTGAGTAAGAAAAAAATATTCCTTTTTCAGAATCTAAAATACTCGCGCGATTTAAGACATTTTCATTTGAAGTTGAAAAATCAAAACCTATAGAAGTATTTTGAATAGTAACATCTGTAAAATCATTGTTATTTGATGAAATTAAATCAACACCTAAATCTACCCAACGAATAGTTACGTTAGAAAAATTATTTGTTGAAGAATAAGAATAAATCCCTGTTGAAAGATTTTCAATAGTAAGATGAGAAAATGTGGAATTTGTTACAGAATCAAGATGTAAACCCCGTTTACCAGTTCCAAGAGTAACATTAGTTATGTATAAGCCAGAATAGCCTTTGGAAGAAATTGCAACATATTGAAAACCGTAGAGTATGCTAAAGCCATTTCCTTGTAAAACAACATTATCCGCTTCAATAGATAAACAAGGAGGAGGTATCTTAAAATCTCCTTCTAATGCAATAGATTGGTTGAGATGATAAGTCCCGCTTTCAGTAATAGTTCCACATTGATAAATAGTTGAATTTTCAGAAGTATATGTAGCATAACCCGTCATTAAGTTTGAAGAATCTGAAACCAAGACTAAACTAACTATTGAAAGAATAAAAACGAGTGAAAAAACTAAACCATACAGTGATAACTTGTTTGCCATACTAAAAAACACCTCAACACACCTTCTTGAAGCGTTAGAGCTTATAAATATTTCGTGAAAAACGGGCTTGTCCCACATGGTGTAGATTAGTATACTGCGCGTTTTTGTTATCACCTTTGGTCGTATAAATTTTGTTTTTGAATCGAGGATTATAAGTGCGAACTTTACAGTTCTTCTTATTTGCTTTAAAAAAATTCGCCGCAAGGCAGTATACATATGTATGCCTTTTGGAACAGCGCCGTGAAAAACAGCAAAGATAAAAGAAAAAAATGTATACTATACAAAAACGACATCTCTACGATACTAATCAGTTTATAGAACTACACCTGCAACAATTAATCAGTACTTAAATGTACAACAAGGTTTTAAGATACTTGCACGCGCCTTCTTGAATAAAGCTATAAAAAAATATTAATAACTGTCTTCAAACCACATCAATCTTTCTTCAAAAGATGTTTTATAATCAGAGGTTAACACATCAGCATGTTTTTGTTTTAAAACATTATATACACCCAGCATTAAATCTTCTCGCTGTAAAGAATCAGTTAAAGAATTATTTTGCAAATGAGTTTATATTTTTTTAGAAGCGTCAAAAAGTTCTTCAGAAATAAACAACAATGAAGAAATATCTTGTTGATAATCATTACATCGTAATTGGGCCTGAGTACAAGCAGGTGTTGATTGTTTTAAATTAGTTTTAGGATCAACAAGTGATTCTTGCAATTGTACATTTTCAAAAGAAGAAATCGTTGGCGCAGTAGATGAAGAAGTACTATTTTGAAAAGTAACAATTCCTGAATATAAAAAAAGACCTCCGATAATTCCTGCTGTAAAAGATAAATAGTTTTGTTTCATAATATAACTCCCTCACTCTCAAATTTAAAAAGTAAAAAGGTAAAAAAAATTCTTTGCAAATCAATATAAAAATTAAAAAAAGAAAAAGTTAAGAAAATCTATTGATTTTCTCCTAGACCTTTTCGACTTCGAATTTGTTTGATAACCTTATCTTGAAGGTCAATTGGTAAGATTTCAAAAGTCTGGTCAATAAGCGAAGATGATCCTCGTCCACCAGTCGCACTTCGAAGTTCACTTGCAAGTCCAAACATTTCAGCTACAGGCATTTTACCTTTAACTTGCACGCTTGAGCCTTTTTGTTCCATATCAAGAAGTTGCCCTCTTTTGTTAGAAATTAATTTTGAGATTTCTCCCATGTATTCTTCTGGCGCGTCAAAGAGCAATGTTTGAACTGGTTCGTAAATTAAAGGCTTAGCTTGTCGCATTGCTTCACGAATACCATCTCGAACTGCAGGATATAATTGAGCAGGTCCACGGTGAATTGCGTCTTCATGAAGTTTTACATCATCAAGAGTTACTTTTACACCAAAGCAAGGTTCTCCTGCAAGGCCACCGCTTCTCATTACATCTTCAAACATGTCAAGAACCATTTCCATGATTTCCCCGATATGAACAATACCTCGAGTTCCATCAACAAAAACATTTCCTTCATAAACATCTTTTACTTTATCTGCAACTTTTGTGTCCCAACCAGCGTCAAGAAAGTGTTGTCGAAATTCTAAATCTTTTTTCTTTACCCTTCCTTCTTGAATATTTCCTGCTTTTATCTGCTCAACAGTTGCTTGGTCAAGTGGTTCAACATAAAAATATAATCTGTTGTGTTTGTTAGGAGATTTTCCTTCAGCAGCAGCTTCATTTTTAGCAGTTACTGTTTCTCTATATACAACTACGGGAGGCGAGGTTGTTACTTCTACGCCTTTTTCTTTTACAATTCTGTTTTCAATAATTTCTAAATGAAGTTCTCCCATTCCACTCATTAAATGTTCCCCTGTTTCTTGATTAAGGGTTATTTTAATAGAAGGATCTTCTTTATTTACTTGAACTAAAACATCAACCAATTTAGGAAGATCTGAAGGTTTTTTTGCCTCAATTGCTTTAGTAATTACGGGATCAAAAATGTGTGCTAAAGTTTCAAAAGGTTGTACATCAGAACTCATAGAAACAGTTTCACCAGGGAATGCTCCTTTAAGACCGCCAACTCCAATAATATTTCCTGCAGGAACATTTTCAACGATTTCTTTTTTTGCTCCATTGTAAATATAAATTTGTTGAGTTCGTAAATCAGTTTTACATTTGTGTAAATGAACATTAAGTCCTTTTTTCATTGTTCCTGAAAACAGTCGCCCCATACAAATTTCTCCTGCTTGAGGATCAACAACTACTTTTGTCACTACAAACATAAGTTCCCCATTAGGATTTGCTTGCACTAAATCTTTACCAACAGGACTATCAAGTTCTCCTCGCCAAAATCGAGGAATCCTATAAGGAGCAGATTCTACAGGGTTTGGATGATGTTTAACTACCGCGCTAAGTAATACATCATGAAGAGGGGCTACTTTTCCAAGTTTTTTCCAAGAATCATCATCGTCATAAGCGTCAATAATTTCTTTAAAACTTACTCCTTTTTTTTGCATGTAAGGAATGCTTAAAGCCCAGTTGTGAAATGCGCTACCAAAGCATACGCTTCCGTCTTGTACATTGACTTGCCATTTCTCACCGTATTCTTCGCCTGCAATCTCTCTGATTAACTTATTCACATTCATGATTGTTTTTGTGAATCGTTGCATCATTGCTTCGGGTGTAAGTTGTAATTCTTTGATTAAACGATCTGTTTTATTAATAAAAAGAATCGGTTTTACTCGTTCTCGAAGAGCTTGTTTAAGAACTGTTTCAGTTTGAGGCATAATACCTTCTACTGCGCAACAAACTACTACTGCACCATCTACTGCACGCATTGCTCGAGTTACATCACCGCCAAAATCCACGTGACCAGGCGTATCTATTAAGTTAATTAAATGGTCTTCTCCATCAAGAGTGTGCACCATAGATACTGCTGAAGAATCAATGGTGATTCCTCGTTCTGCTTCATCGTCATGAAAGTCAAGTGCTACTGCTTTTCCCGCAAGTTCTTCTGAAAGCATACCAGCTCCAGCAAGTAAGTTATCAGAAAGTGTTGTTTTTCCATGATCAATATGAGCTGCAATTGCTATATTTCTAACTTTTTCGGGTTCTTTCATTGAGTGAGTTACCCGTTCTACCATTTTTACCATTTTTTTATTACCTCGCAAATAATTATAGTTCATCATCTGCGTATAAGATTTCTGAATCAATACGCGTATAAGTGAATAATTCTTCATTTTTGAAAAATCGTTGTATTTCAAGATCTGCAGATTCTTTTGAATCTGAAGCATGAACTACGTTTGATTGAGTGCTAATGGAAAAATCTCCACGAATAGTACCAGGAAGTGCTTTTGCCCCGTGTGTTTGTCCTGCAAGTCCTCGCACAACTTCAATTGCGTTAAGACCTTCTAAAACTAAAACTATAGAAGGAGCTTTTTGCATGAATTCTTTAATTCTTGGGAAAAAAGGTTTATCTTTTAAGTGACCATAATGATCATCTAAAACAGCATCATCAAGATGCATCATTTTAAGAGCTAAAAGTTTAAGACCTTTTCGTTCAAATCGTTGCAAAATAGAACCGATAAGAGAACGATTCACAGCATCTGGTTTTATAATTACAAGTGTTTTTTCAATATTCATTGTTTTTCCTCAGCATAGTAATCAAATTAGTCTTTTTTTCCTTGTTTTAATTTATTGTATAAATTTGTCCAAGGAGTAATTCGATTTTTATATTTTCGTTGTATTTGCGTTTTTTCACATTTTGATGAGCAAAAGTGAAATGTTGTGCCGTCTTTTTTTACATATAACTTTCCTGTTCCAGGAGTTATTTTTTTACCACAAAAACTACATTCTACCATTTTTTGTCACCTAATTACATACTTCGACCAGCTTTATTAAGTGGTCGTGCTTCAATTTCTGTTTCTCGAAGCATTAAAGTGTCTCCAACTTGAATTGGACCTCGAACGTTTCGTCGAAGAATTTTGTTTTTGTCTCGTCCATCAAGCACTTTACAACGAACTTGAATTGCTTCACCACGAGTTCCCGTTCTTCCAACTATTTCTTCTACAGTTGCAGGAACTGCAGTAGTAAAAAGGGAACCGCTTGAATCTTTAGCACCCTTAGCGCCTTTTCCTCCTTTGAAGGATTTTTGTTTTTTATCCACAGCCATTTAAACACACCTATTTATTCAGTTTTATCTGAGGATTGTTCTTTAGTTTCTGTTTCTTCTACTGCGAATGATTTAATTTCATCTTTTGCATCACCAGAATCAGTTACTGCAACTGCTACTGCACTTACACCTAAACCTGCTGCTACACCTAACTCTTCTCGAGAAGGAACTTGCACACAAGGAATCCCTTTTTCTTTTGCAAGAATAGGAATATGCATAATAATTTCTTTAGGACTAACATCCTGTGCTACTGCAACGAATTGAGCTTTTCCTCGTTCGATTGCTTTGGTTACTTCGTTTGTTCCTTTTTTTAAGGATCCTGTTTTTTTTGCTATTTCAACAATTTCATATGCTTTATCTGACATTTTATTTACCTCTAAACGAAACAGACACCGGCGAGCAGAATGCGATCAGCAGCAAAAAACTACCAACTGTTTACAAACCACCTTTATTAGTGTTGTATCAATTTATTTTTTATATTATAGAACTTGAATGCTAACATTCAGTCCCTCAATCTGATGCAATCACTACATCTTCATTTATCACTGGGTGTGATGTTAACCTTCAGAATCGCGAGCTTGTTTATAAATGTAGTGGGTTTTACTGCAAGTGTTATTTTAAAAAAATGAAAAAAGAAGGTACAAGATTTTAAAAAAGTAGCAAGGGAGCAAATTTAAATACTATAAAAAATATCTTATTATACAAATAAAAGTAGCTAAAAATGGTAACGGAAGAAGAGCTAAAAAATATGTCTCCTGAAGAAATTGCTGAGCTTCAGAAAAAAAATTGTATTTTTTGTAAAATTATTTCTGGGGAAATTCCTAGCATTAAAGTATACGAGACCAAAAAATCTATTGCAATTTTAGATATTAATCCTGCAAAGCCAGGTCACGTTCTTCTTATGCCTAAAGAACATATACCTATTCTGCCTATTGTTCCTCCTGATGTATTTACTGATTTATTTAAGACTGCTCAACTTCTTGCTCAAGCAATGAAAAAAGCATTATTGGTTCAAGGAGTGTCTATTGTTATTGCCAATGGAGCAGTCGCGGGCCAACAAGCACCTCATTTTTTATTTCATCTTATTCCTCGTGAAAAGGGTGATGGTCTTGATATGCTCACTATTGCTCAAAATGAAAAGCACGCTAAAGAACAAGTAGAATTATTACCTGCAATACAACATAATCTTCCTTTAATGCTTGAAAATCATTTTAAACGATTAGGTGGCGTTCCTAAAGGAGTTAAACCAAAAAAAGAAAAAACACCTACTCAAGAAAGTAAAAATCAAGCGCCAATTATTGATGAGCAAAGAAAAGAAGCTATTGCTCAACTATTAGAACAAAATCCTGACGCAAGAAAATTGTTAAAAGAAAATCCTGAAGAATTTAAAAAACAAATCATGTCTAATCCTCAAACGAAAGAATTTTTTGAGGGAATAAATATCGATGCTCTCTCTGAAGGGTTAAATACTATTGAAAAACAAGCTTCGTCAAAAAAAAATAATGATAAAAAACCATCAGAGGAAACAATAAAAACAGATCAGCTAAAGCGAGAAAAAAAACCTAAAAGTCCAAAAGCACAAGTTTTCTTAGGCGAGGATCCTTATGCTCAAAAGGAAAAAGTTTTTGCCTATTTTGAAGAAAAACCTCAAGCTCGAAAAGTATTAATGAAAGATGTTAAACATTTTAAAAAGCTTCTTGCAAAAAGAGAAGATGTTCAGGTCATTTTCAAAGACGTCAATATTGATAAACTTTCTGAAAAACTTAACGAAGCTTACGCATCTAAAGAAAAAAGCACGACAATACAAAAAGATGAGAAGTTAGGTGATAAATCATGAATACAACGTGTTATGAAGATGGTTTAATTCGTGCAGAGCTTATTTTGCCCGGAGCAAATAAAGGACATTTATTTGTTTGTCCTAAAGAAGACTATTCTTCTCTTGAAGAACTCGATAACACGTTAAGAGATCATTTATTTTTTACGTCATCATATGTTGCAACTCTTTTATTTGAACTTGTTAAAGCTCATGGTACAAATATTATTCTTAATGAAGTTGAAAAACCTTTTGGAGTTCATATTATTGCTCGTTATCAAGACGATGGATTAAATTTTTTATGGGAGCCTAAACCTGGCGATCAACAAAAACTTGTGGACATAGGTAAAAAAATTAAAGATGCTGCAGACGAGATAGCATGGTCACAAGATAATACCAAAGAAGGTAAATCAAAAACAAATGCACTTGTGCAAAAAAAAGATGAATCTGTACCATCAAATAATTCTAAAATAGTGTTAGATCCTGATGATCCTGATCAAAAAGATAATCATTTATTAGATACTTTTAGGCGAGTGCCTTAATTAATTCTATATAGTTATAGTTCGTAAATCTTACGATTTTTTTTGAGTCGATTATAAATGGCACCTCGACTTTATTTGTTTTGTGAGGTGCTTACCATGAGCGAAAATACTACATCTGAAAACAATCAAGATCCACAAAATCAATTTACAAAACTCTCCGATAAAAAAGAGTTTTCAAGTAAAGAACAACAAGAAGTAATCAAACAATTAAAGGCGGATTCTGGAAAAATTTTTTCTGATTTATATTCTGCAGATAGTAAAGAATTATACTCTATGATTGATGATATGTCAAAAAATTATGGGCCTGCTCTTTCACAAACTTTTTTTACTCAATTTGTTGCGGTGTTAAAATCCTTTGTTGGACTTAAAGAAAACAAATCTTCAAAACAAGAATTATATAATTCATATGATTTATTTCAAAAAGAATTTGAGGAATATCAAGAATCACTTTCTGATTCGATTTCTTTTTTACAAAACCAATCTAAAGAAAAGGCAAAGCTTGTGCAAAAATACAGTTTTCTTATAGATACTACTTACAAAGATGTGCAAGATCTTCAAAGCGAAATAAAAAAGTATGAAAAAAATATTGAGTTCATAAATACTAACTACGAGTCTCTTTGCCATCAACAGGATATTGATCCTGATTATTCTTTAGAACTGTATACTCAACAGTTATTTTCTGTTCAAGATGAGCTTGCTTTTAAAGAAAATGATTATCAAATTAAACGTCAAGAAAAAATAAATATGACTCAAGAAATTGCTCAGAGTACCTTACAAAAAAAGATTTTCATGCAAACAAAACAATCAATTGATATGCTTTCTAAAAAAGTTGAGTTAAAACTTGAAGAACTTCTTCGTGAAGATCCTAGCGTTATTTTTTCTAAAAGTGAAGCCGCAAAAACAAAATTTGCTCAAACACAAGTTAAAGAACAAAATTTAGAAGAAAAATTAACTCAAAAACATAATGAATTTGTCCAGAGTAAACCTAAGCTATCTGATATGTATAAGCAACTTTACAAACAAAGAACGCAACAACGAAAGCGTTATCATTAATGTAAAAAAATAAAAAAATAAAGGAATAAAAAATGTCGTCCACACCGCTAAACTTTAAAGATGTTGCAGGCTTACAAATGCAAAAGAATGTGTTGTATGATTCCCTCATATTACCTCAAAAACACAAGGATATTTATGAGCAACTCGTCAAAGAACCTAATAAAATTCCTCACAGAAATAATTTTTTATTTTATGGACCTCCAGGAACAGGAAAAACATTACTTGCTAAAGCATTAGCTTCGGAAATGGACTGTACCTATATTGCTAGTCAATCAACACAATTTTTACAAGAATACGTCGGTAAAGGTGCAAAATCGCTTCGCGAATTATACACCAAAACCAAAGGCATTATTTTTATTGATGAAATTGATATTATTGCTTCAAAGCGCAATTATTCTTCAAAAAACACTCAAGATATTGTTGTTCAATTACTTCTTATGCTTGATAGTGTTGATGCGTCTAAAGACGTGACTACTATTTGTGCAACAAATAATAAAGAACATCTTGATGACGCCTTTTTATCTAGAATTCCTTTAGCCCACCAATTATATTTTGGGCTTCCTAACGCGCAACAACGTGAAGCAATTATTAAAAAAAAGTTATCTTATTTTTCTTCTGAAATTTCTTGTGTTGATTCTCTTGTAAAAGCAACTGAAAGTTATGATGCTCGAGTTCTTGAAGATATTATTATTCAAGCTTCGCGAAATGCTCTCAAAAACAAATCACCCATTATTACTAACGATCATATACAACAAGCCAAGGAGGTGTTTTTATATGATAAATGAAAATGAAATTCAAGACGATGAAGAATTTGAACATGAAGAATTTGAAGATGAAGAATTTGAAGATGAAAAAAGAACATATGATGAAGACTATTCTAATGACTTGTACGCTAAAGAAATGCGCGAACACGATGAACAAATTAGTCGTAAACGAATAGATAAAAATACCCTGCAAGAAAATAAATTCTCACATATTGCAGACGATGTTCTTTTATTTAAACAATATGTTGCAAGTCAACAATTTGAAAAAGATATGGGATTATTAGAAAGTTCAATTGATGCGTTTGATAAACGTATTCATTTACAATATGTTTTAGAAAAGAACTTAACAGTACCCACAGATAATTTAAGTAAAGATGACGTGTTAGCTCTTCGTCGTTGCGAAAATGCACTTCAAACCAATATAGATTTTGTAGCAGACCACATTAATAATTCCATTGATGAATTACATAATAAAATAAACAAACAAATCAATTTAGAAGAAAAAATTAAAGCGTTTGATGAGTTAAGTACAATCAACGGTATGGCTCAAAATTTTGGTTTAGAAACGTTTGAGCGTAAAAAAAGTTTAGATAATTTATTTCAAACATATAAAGATTCTTTTCCTGACAACGACTTGTCATTAATTGATAATTATGTTGATGCTCAAGACAACATCCACTTAATGACATACACTCATGCAAGTAATAAGATCCTTAATAAATATTCTTCGTGGTTTAGTAAAAAATTTTTTAATAAGAATAAAGAAGGAAAAATTAAAAAAATAATTGTTAATGAAAAGAATTCTTCGTCATTTGATAAAAATAAAGCAGAAGAAAAAGAATATGCCAACAATGTAAAAAACACACACAAACCAACAAAAATAATTAAAAAAACATCATTTTTTTCAAAGCTGTTTTGGATGGGAATAGGTGCAGGTATTGCAACGATGGCAAGTACACACACCATAAATAAATACCAAACAATAACTGAAAATGCTGTTGAACATCAACAAGAACTTGTACAACAAAACAATAAATATAATCAAATAATAGAGGAGAATGTATTAGTTCCTAAAGAACAAATAAAAAATGAAGCGGCAATTGTGTATAAAAAGCAAAACGAGTATGTGTATGAACCGTTTGAATAACTAATAAAATAATAAGAATAATTAGACCACATAACACATATAAAAAACTACTGTGATTACAAAACCTATAAGAAAAGCAGGCATGAAAGGAATTCCTTTCTTCACAGAAATGGTTTGTATGTTGTTTTTTTTCAAAATGTTAATCTGTTGTTTTGTTAAGCCTTCAGATTGTTTAGAACAAAGAAGTAGTTTATCAAAAAAGAGATTATGTCTCATTACAATTTCAGGCAAAGAAAATATTTTTTTTGCCTTGCAATACTCTTTAAATTTTTTTTCGGAGGAAATGTGTAGTGCGTAAATTATTTTTTTTCTAAACTGTTGTCTTGCTTTTTTATAACACATAAGATATAGTTGGCGCATCCAAGACCAAAAAATAACAGATCCACCATACGTTTCAAATACGAGTAAACGAATTGATTTTTTTGTTTGATTGTTAATAAATTGATTTTTTGTTTTTTGATGATGAAATTCTTTTCCTTGATATTGCATAGACCAGTACAATTTTATTTGATCAACTAAAGAGTGTTTTTTAGTTGGTATAAAAACAGGTTTTGCAACCCATTCTCCAGGTGTTGCTTTATCTACAGATAAATGTCCAATCAAAAGTGTTTCTTCGGCAACTTTTGCCCAGAGTAAAAAATAATAACTTAGTATAATTAAAATTGCCAAGCTTAAAAAAAATAATTTTATTGTTGTAACATAACTTAATAAGCCCACTACTAAAAAAATAAAAGTTAAAAGCACAATAAGTAATTGTGTCTTTCGTAGTAAAGGCTCGTGGGTTTTTTTGTAAAGAGCTTTTTTAAATGTTGAAAAATTAATAATTATTTTGGTTGCTAATAAAAGCATACCATACAATAAACCTGCAAAAAGTATACTAATAACAAAAACCAGTAATAAAGGAATTGTAGACCAAGTTAAGGCAAGACCATTAAAAAAAGGTAAGATGTGCACACCCCATAAAGCACCTAAACCCATAAGCATTTTAGCATCGCCGCCACCCCATTGACCGCCATAATAAAAAACCGCACCAATACAATACGCTATAAAAAGACCAGTTAATGAAGCGATTAAAGGAATCCATGAAAAAGAAAATATGCTAGAAAGAATAGCCATAAAAATACCTATTGAGATTAGAATATATGTTAAACTATCAGGAACTTCTCGTTTTTTTATATCAACATAAGTTGCAACAAGTAAAGCCAGTCCGGAAATTATAAATAATAACCATATAGGAAAAATTGTTTCTATAGTGCCCACCTCTAGGTACATTTTAAGAAATTATATTTTATAAACCTTTGCAAGCTAAGATTTCAAATCAAAGATAGTAATTACGAGGCATTAGCAAGGTTTATAAGGTGAGAAATACTCCATATGTTTAAGAAATTACGTTAAAAAGCACATAATGTTCTTAGATAATTAACAAAATATGGGTGAAAAAAAGTGAGTGAAGAAAACACACATAAATCAGACTACAAAGCAGGAAACATAACTGTTTTAAGCGGTCTTGACGCAGTTAGAAAACGACCGGGCATGTATATTGGTTCAACAGGTCCTCGAGGATTACATCATTTAGTATATGAAGTTGTAGATAATTCTATTGATGAAGCTATGGCAGGACATTGTTCTAAGATTTCTGTAGAAATCCATGACGATGGCAGTATTATTGTTGAAGATGATGGTCGAGGAATTCCAACTGAAAAACATTCCCAATTTGGTGTAAGTGCTCTTGAAGTTGTTATGACTAAACTTCACGCAGGTGGAAAATTTGATAAAGATTCATATAAAGTTTCCGGAGGATTACACGGAGTAGGTGTTAGTTGTGTAAATGCTTTATCTCATACTCTTATTGCTACAGTTCACCGTAATGGAAAAATCAGTCAACAAACATTTAACAGAGGTGTACCTACCGGACCTGTTCAAACTATTGGCGATACGAATCATAGCGGAACAATAATTCAATTTTTTCCTGATAAAGAAATATTTACAGAAAGTACTTTCTTTTCTTTTGACACTCTAGTTGCACGTCTTCGAGAGCTTGCTTTTTTAAATAAGGGAGTTCGTATAATTATTGAAGATAAACGAGTAGAAGCTAAACAAAGAAGTGAAGATAAACAAAAGCAAGACTTCTATTTTGAAGGCGGTATAAAAAGTTTTGTTTCTTATCTTAATGAAAAAACAAGTCCAGTTCATGACGAGATTATTTATTTGCAAAAAGAAAAAGATACTATTGAAATGGAAGTTGCTATGCAATATACTGATGCGTTCTCTGAATCAGCATTTTCTTTTGTTAATAACATTAACACTCATGAGGGTGGAACGCATGTAAGCGGTTTTAAAACTGCGCTCACCAGAGTGTTTAATCGTTATATTGATCAATCAATGAAAGGCAAAGGTATCAGACTTTCCAGTGAAGATATTCGCGAAGGACTTACCAGCATAATTGCAGTTCGTATTCCTGAACCTCAATTTGAAGGCCAAACAAAAACAAAACTAGGTAACAGTGAAGTTAAGGGAATTATTGATTCTTTAGTTACTGAAGGATTAAGTACATTTTTAGAAGAACATCCAAAAGCTGCTAAAGCAATTATTGAAAAAAGTCAACTCGCTGCTAAAGCACGTGAAGCAGCTCGAAAAGCAAGAGAACTTACTCGTAGAAAAGGAATTTTAGAAAGTACCTCGCTTCCAGGAAAGCTTGCAGATTGTAGTGAACGAGATCCTGCTAAATGTGAAATTTATATTGTTGAAGGAGATAGTGCAGGCGGTAGCGCAAAACAAGGACGAGATAGAGATTTTCAAGCAATACTTCCACTGCGTGGAAAAATCCTTAATGTTGAAAAATCACGTCTTGCAAAAATGCTTGCAAATAATGAAATTACCGCTATGATTACTGCATTGGGTACCGGTATTGGCGACGAATTTGATATTTCTAAATTAAGATATCATAAAATAATTATTATGACAGATAGTGATGTTGACGGAAGTCATATTACTACACTTATTTTGACATTTTTCTTTCGTTATATGAAAGAACTTATCGAAGGAGGATATGTATATGACTCCATGCCACCCCTTTACAAAATTCAAAAAGGCAAGGATAAACGATATGTTCTTAATGAGAATGCTAAGGAAAAAATCCTTAATGAAATGGGAAGTCAAGGAGTTAACATTCAACGATACAAAGGTCTTGGCGAGATGAATGCTGAACAACTTTGGGAAACAACCATGAACCCTCGTAGTCGAACATTAAAACAAATTACTATTGAGGACGCTGTTGCAGCAGACCATATGTTTCACATCCTTATGGGAGACGAAGTTGAACCTCGAAAAGAATTTATTGAAAAAAACGCGCTTAATGTTGTGAATTTGGACGTGTAAGTTTAAGAAATAAATAAGAAAATCATAAAATGGTACTTGAAAAGCTTGGAGAAAATATTCGAAACAGTCTTGCTAAAATTGGCTCTAAGGGATATTTAGATGAAAAAACAGTTAATGAACTCGTTAAAGATATTCAGCGAGCTCTTATTCAAGCAGATGTTAATGTTAAGCTCGTATTTTCTCTTGGTAAAAATATTAAGGAACGAGCATTAAAAGAAAAGCCTCCAACAAGTGTTTCTAAAAAAGATTTTTTAATTCACATAGTATATGAAGAATTAGTTCAATTTGTTGGTAAAGGAGACTCAAGCATTAATGTTGATGCAAAATCACCTTTTACTATTTTACTTGTTGGTCTTTTTGGTAATGGTAAAACTACAACTGCAGGAAAACTTGGAAACTATTTTAAAAAAAGAGGGAAAAAAGTTGCTCTTGTATCTATTGATACATGGCGTCCGGCAGCATTTACTCAATTACAACAATTAGGAAAACGTATTGGTGTTGATGTGTATGGAAAACCAGAACTTGGCGATCCAGTAAAAATTTATAAAACGTTTCAAAAGGAATTAGAAAAATACGATATTGTTTTAGTTGATAGTGCAGGACGTGACGCTCTTAATGACGAGCTTGTCAAGGAGCTTGCAGATATTAATAAGGTTGTAAAAGCCGATGAAACATTGTTAGTTCTTAATGCAGATATTGGTCAAAGCGCACAAAAACAAGCTCAAGCATTTCATGAAGAGTGTAATATTTCAGGCGTTATTATTACCAAACTCGATGGTACTGCTCGAGGTGGTGGCGCGTTAGTTGCTTGCGCCGTTACAGGAACACCGATTAAATTTATCGGTGTTGGTGAAAAAATTGACGCACTAGAAAAATTTAATCCTCAAGGATTTATCGGACAACTTCTTGGTATGGGCGATTTAGAAGGTTTACTTGATAAAGTTCAAGAAGCGTTTAATGAAGAAAATATACAAGACGCAAGTTCTAAATTTATGAAAGGAGAATTTACTCTTATTGATTTGTATACTCAAATGAAATCCATGAAAAAAATGGGTTCCCTTTCTAAAATAATGGGTATGATTCCAGGAATGAGCAATATGAATATTCCTAAAGATATGCTTAGTGGTCAAGAAGAAAAATTAACCGATTGGAAAATTCTTATGGATTCCATGACTAAAGAAGAACTCGAACATCCAGATGTTATTAGAGGAAATCGACTTGAGCGTATCGCGCAAGGTAGCGGTCTTGAAGTTAAAGATCTTCGTCAACTTCTTAAGCAGTATAAGCAGTCTAAAAAAATGGCTAAAATGATGAAGGGGATGGACGGTTCTGAAAAAGACGTTCAAAAACTTATGCAAAAAATGAACCAGAAAAAAATGAAGTTACGATAAATAAAAAAATTATAACTGGTTTAAACTACACACTTTTCCAAAATAATTTTTATAAAAGAAGAGAGAAAATTACTGTTATTGCAGGAAGTTTTGGCATATCTCCTCGTAGCTTCATTTATAGAAATCAATTCTGCGCAAAAACTTTCTGAAAAAAATCATAATTTGAAATTATACGTTTCGATATTTTTTTATTCTTTCTTTAAACAATTGTTTAAGTACAGGAGAACTTTTACTTAAAGGAGCGTATAATGGATGTCGCGTTTTTAAAAATTCTTCAGGATCTTTATTTATAAGAACTAATTTGAAAACAGTTAATGCAGCAGTTTCATTAAAATGATTTTTTGCATAAGCAAATTGTTTTTTAGTAGGAAGAACTTCTATTTCATAATCTGGAAAAAATTGTTTTGCAGACCATACAGACCTATCTACATGATAAGGATTTGTTATGATGCCGATTCGTTTTCGAATAAATCCAGATAATGCTTGATCAAGTAACTCTTTGGAAAAATAAAAATTACCAAAAGTATCTAAACTTTTTTCTTCAGCAAACAACAAAGATTTTGTTAGAGGTAAACCTGAAAAGCTATGCCATGTTTTAACATAATGAAGTGTTGCTTGGGCTTCTGATTCAAAAGATTGATAATTATAAGTTACTTGAGGTTTTCCAGAAGCGACTAAAATTGGTTGGTGACCATATGATTTTTGAACACCTAATAACAAATCTAAAGCGTGTTGAGAACGTGATCGAGAAGTATCTTCGCCTCCAGGAACAATAAGCGCGTCTAAACTTGAAGCGATTTGTAATTGTGATGGTGATAACATAGATGTATCTCGTTGTAGTTTTTTAGTGAAAAATAAGGGTTGCTAACCGAGGTTGTTGTGAAAAGGGTGTGTGAGGTGTTTGGAAGCAGAAAGACTCTCCCCCTCGGTTGCTCCCCAGCTCGAAATAAATTTCGAACTACTAATTGAAGGAACCTCGTACTATATAAATGTTTCGTTTTTGTGGTTACTTTTAAGTAACGAATACAAAAGCACAACGTAAAAAACTAAAAAAACCTTTAAATAAGTAAAATAGTGTTAAATAACTTAAAAATAGAAAAAATTAAGATTTTTTAATCTTAAAAAATCAAAAGAAGGCTAAAAAAAGAATTAAAATATAAAAAAACGCCAAATAAAATAAAAAACAAGAAAATGAAGATTATTTGAGCTTTTCCCCTAAAGCATCTAATAATTTTAAAGTAATAGGAAGAGGTTGATATGTTGTATAGTTATGCTGTATTGAATATTGAAGTTGGGGCACAGGAAATAAACGAACATTCAAAACAGACAAGTCATCAGGATTAGTTTGAGAACCAAAAGTTAAGGAAATTAATTTTCGTGGTTTAAAATAAGATCGTTGAGTAGAATCAAACCGCTGATGAAGAACAGATTCTTTGACGACAAGAGGTTTATGAGTAATGGGCAAATCAACATCTAAGCCAAAATACTCAGGGTTTAAAGTCAATGTCCGTAGCGTCTTTTCTGAAATAGGCCTAGTAAAAGCTAACACTATTTGATTATAATTTGTAGATAATTGACGTGTAATTCCTTTATCTGAATAAAACGGTTTATACAATGAAGAATTCGTTCCAACTCCACGAAGATAAGAAGGTAATGCATCTGAAGAGAAATAACTTCTTGTAAGCACACCATCTTTTTGCTTAGCAATAAAATCAGGATGAATTTTTGAACCTAAAGGACGTGAACTAGATATATCATACACAGGGAATAATTCTAAATCATCAACAAGATCATGAGATAACATGTAATGATGAGCAATAGAATTATTCAAAGAAAGCACTGCAGAACTAATTGGTCCAAAAGGACTTATTTGTGCATAACAGTCAAACAAAACAAAGGCATCTTCTTCAAGTAAAACCTTTTTATCACATACGTATTTTTGAGAAAGTAAAGAATCTATGGATGAATGATGAGAAAATAATTCAAACAAACGCCAAAGCATTTGATGAGAAGGATTTGTGTCTTTGCAAGATTTTAAATAAGAATAATCTATATTTTTTTCTTGCGCTATTCGTTGTAAAAGCATATTAGAAGGTTGCACAATACCTTCATATAAGGAGAAAAGATATTTTTTTGAAATTCCTAATGACTTTTTATCTAAAGAAGAACAACCAGCTTCTTGAAGACATTTTTTTAAATTTTTAGCCATAAAAAAGAAGAATGAAAAAGACAATATAAAGATTGTCTTTGAAAAACCATACTACCAAGAGGTATTTAACTTTATTTTAAAAATAGTATGTAAATAGTGTTTGTTTAGATGACTTGATAAAGTAAAAAGAAAGAGCCTCCGGCGGGACTTTCCCAATGGATCTGTTATTGACATGTCCGTGGGCTTGAGCAAAAAAAGATTTTGCCAAACCCTCTTCGGTGCCAATGGACGAAACCATTGTGTTGAACCCGCGACCTCCTGATACCCTGTCAGCTTAACTGCGATCTGCACTCAGACCGCTGCTTGCTGTTACAAGTCAGGTGCTATAGCCACTAAGCCACGGAGGCAAAAATAAAATTCTCCCTTTTTATCAAGCAAGCAACGCTTGGGAAGATAGTGCTTGAGTTTAATACAAAAAACATTTTGTATGTGCTAATAAGCAACAAAGTTCATGTTGCATTAATTGACGAAACAATTGCATCAAAGCCACAAAAGCATTTTAGCATCCAGAATTTTGCTGTGCAAAAGATAGGTTCTATTCTAAATGTTACTCTTCAGAAGATGTTGTTTATTTAAAAAGCTTTTGAGTTTTTATGTTAAATATACTTTAAAATAATACGACAAAAAATCAAGATACTAGATTCGTTTTCTAAGTTCATCTAAGAAAGTAGCCCATTGATCTTCAGGTATTTGAGCACCACAAGCATGTTCGTGACCGCCGCCATTTCCACCTGTTATTTCTAAAACGTCTTGAAGAATTTTTTCTATATTTTTTTGAGAATAACGAAGAGAACACACATACCTATCTGCTCGGTGTCGAGCAATTAAAATACACTTTTTTGGATAACGATATAATAATTCATTAGAAAGATCTGCAGTATAAGAATTTTTATTTTCTTGATATTCAAAAAGCAATAAAGGATCATTTGCGTCAACAACTACTTGTTGTTTAAGAGATTCATATTCGTTTTGTCTTTGTTTATAACGCTTGATAAGAAGTCGCGCTTGCGCGTGTTGTTCTTCTAAAAGCTCAAAAGGCGAATTAATTCGCGAAAGCATTTTAATAGAACTTACTATATCCTTTGAACTTCCTTTCAAATTAAATGCAAAAATTCTTGCTAATTCTCCTGCTTGTGAATTAAATAAAGCAACTTGAGGTTTTGTTATAGAATCAGGAAGTATATCTTGTGTTTGTTTACGCAACGATTTTTCTGGAAGTTGCCAATCACTAACAATTCCAACGGTTGCAAGCCAAGGATCTTGCTTTACAATTTGATATGCAAGCCAAGCTGTTGGTTTATCGTGTTTTTCTTGGCGAGAATTAATATAAAGAACGTTTTTTGGCGGTCGTTGCAGTTCATGATGATCTATCCAAAGAACAGGAATATCTATGTCTTCAAAAAAATCTTCTTCAACACTTGCTTTGTCAAGTATAACTAAAGCATCTGGTTGATAAGAATCAATTTGACGTTTAAATGAAGATTGAAGTTGCGCTCCCTTAATAGCCATTCCTCGACCGCATTTTGTGAATCGATAAAGAAGAAGAAAAGAACTAAGCCCATCAGGATCATCATCAAAAAAAAATAATGGGCGTTCACAAGAGAGTAAAAACTCCCGAGCTTTTTTATACGAAGAAGAGAGTTTAGATTTTGAACCCAGTAGTTTTGAAAAAAGTTTCATTTTTTTGCCTTTTTACACACAGTGCAACCTTTTAGTTTATCAACTTTTTTATGAACAACTTCAGTTTTATTTATGTCAATAACATGAAGCGATAAATTATTTTCTTGGCCTAAAAGGTTTTTAATTGCAGCACTTGAAATAAGACCTCCTATAAATGACGTTATTGGAGCATATACACCATCTTCTTTTGTTGATGGTTGATCTAATTTATCAAGAATACAATTTAAGCAAGCGCCATTAGTTTGTTGTTTATCAACAACAAACATGTACCCTGTATGATCGCTATAAAATGAAGCAATATAAGGTATTTTTTGAGATATAGCATATTCATTTATTTGACTAGCAAGATCTAATTTATTAGTACAATCAATAATTAAATCAGAATCTAACAAAAAAAGATTATCTTTAGTGAGTTCTTCATGAAACGTTTTTATTTTTGAGTCTTTATTAATAACTTCAAGACGTTTTTTAGCTTGTTTTACTTTGAATTTTTTTACATCTTCAAGCGTGTATAAAGTTAATCTAGGCATTTCTATGTCGTAAACTCTATCTTTATCAATAAGGCGAACGTTAATTCCACTTCGCACTAAAATTTGAGCCACAGTTGCCCCCAGACCACCTAAACCTGCTATAGCAACAGTTTTAGATGTAAGAATTTCTTGTCCTTTTTTTCCTATAAGTGAACTTTTTTCGCTTGCTGAATAATTCATAAAATAACCTCTTCTAATCGGAAAAACTAAAAACAAGAGCTCATATATAAAATCTACCCTAAAAAAGATTTTATTTTTAAATAAGCAAGTGCAAAATGACTATTCAACAAGTAAAGAATCTGTCCCAAATACAATAAAAAATATATTACATGACATACTCCTCGCCTTTGATACACGAAAATTATTTTTGAATCATTAATTATACGCACGAATCAAAAGATTATTCTCATCATCTTCAAAAAAATGTAATGCAGTAAAAAACAGCACCTTTTAGGACAAACTCCTAAGTAAACAAAATTTTATAAAGAAAAAAGTCTCAGAAAAGAACATGACTCCAGAACTTGTAATTATACTCACCGTTGCAGTAACTTGGCTTTGTGTACAAGTCTTTAAACACATTGACCATAGTGGCAAACCCAAATTCTCATTTTTTGTAAGTGGAGGAATGCCTTCCTCGCACACAGCAACAGCCACAAGTCTTGTAACTATGATTATCTTAGTTGAAGGCTTAACAACAACAGCAATTCTTGCAGGTTTTTTACTACTTATTATTATTCGAGACGCAGTAGGCGTTCGACTCGCAACGGGAAGAAATGCAAGCGTTTTGCAATCAATACTTCCAAAAAAGCGCCAATCTGAAGTGATGCTTGAACGTGGCCACACAACAATTCAAGTTATTGTTGGTTTTATTGTTGGGCTCGTATTTGCTGTAGCATCATACTGGATATTTTTATTTTAAAATAATTTATTTTGCACCAAAGCACGAGTACGAAAGCAAAGGATTACTATGAAAGAACTCTTCAAACAACTACCAAAAACAGATTCGCCAGAGTATATTGTAGATACGTGTTTTCTTTACTGGATAATTGAGCACCAACATTTTAAACCATTTATCTTATTTTGTAAAAAACATGTTGTTGCAGTCACAAGTTTTACCATTGAAGAAGTGTTGTATCACGCTCACGATGTTGATGAGCATGTTCGCTCGCGTCTACGTCGCGCGCTCAAAAAAGACTTGCGTTTATTTCGTTACGATATAGATGTTTTTCCAGGAAATTTTGAAGAAGAACACGCCTTTGTAAGTAAAACGGTTCCTGAATTAATTCCTTTAATTCCAGATCCATCTGATGCGGTTATTGCAGCAGTTGCATATCAAACAAAAGCACATCTGCTCACAAGAGACAAACACCATTTATTTACAACACAGCTTAATAACTTCTTTACAAAAAAAGGAATTAGAGTTTTAAATAATTTAGAATAAAAAGAATAATAAAATTTAAAACATCAAATTTTTATATTCATTCTAACGACGATGTGTTTTAGTAATTCAAGTAAAACTCTTTGTTCACCATCATGTAATCCTTTACTTAATTCTTTAACTTTAATTGAAAAAAATTTTTCAGTTTTTTTTATCCATATCTGAGTTTTATCGCCTTTAAAATCATGAAAAAAACTAACACTATCTTTTTTCCCTTCAAGAACATTAATTATTTCTCCAAGCTCATTATCATTAAACTTTACGGGCTTCCAGTTCCAACCCCTGCCGTCTTTTTTTGCTAGCAGTGTTTTTTTTGGTGTGCCAAACTCGAAGTAACATTCAAGATTATTATTTACTGTAATTTTTAAACAATTATTTTTTCCAAAAAACGCTTTTTGTAAATGGATTTTTGCCATACTGATGTAAAGAAAAAAGTTATTTATATTCTCTGGGTCCACCTGACCAGTGGCATATTCTACTAAATGAGAAAAATATAAAAAATAAAAGCCTTCGGCGGGAGTTGAACCCGCGACCTCTGCATCTTTGTCACTTACATTTCAAGCATTTACTTGAAAAGTAAACATACCAATGCAACGCTCTACCACTGAGCCACGAAGGCAAAAACAAATTTATTTTTCTCGTCCTATCAAGCAAGCATAGCTTGTGAAGATAGTACTTCGGTTCCAATTGACAAAACAATTGCCACTCAGCCACGAAGGCAAAACAGAATGCAGAAAACAGGTTAACAGTAACCTGTAAAAATATTCTTTATTCCACTCTCAGAAGAAGGTGTTTATTTAAAAAACTTACCATCCATAATAACTTTAGGAATTACTGCTCACCGACCACTGATTTTTTGAGCGCTGTTTTTACTCATCGCGCAGGTTTTGTGAAGGTTTTTCTTTACTTGCTTGTCGCGCAGGTAAAGTCCCAGCTATCGCCCCTACAATAAATGAAAAGAAAAGCGAACCTACCAGTAAACCTATACTAAAATGTGCTTTTAAAAATGTAGCTCCAAGTATTTGGGCACTTATTACTTGTACAAGTAAAGCTAAACCCATTCCTATAAGTATACCTATTATTCCACCAACAAAACCTAAGACTCCTGATTCTACTAAAAATATTCCAAAAATGTTTTCATCAGACGCACCTATTGCTTTCATGATTCCAATTTCTTTTTTTCGCTCAAGAACAGAAGTATACATAGTATTCATTATCCCTACTAAGCCTACAAAAAGACTTATGGCTGCAATACCTATAAGAACACTTGTCACAATATTTAGCACATTTCCAACTTGATCTAATAAGTCCTGAGGTGTTTGTAAAGTAAAATCCAAATCATCAATTTTTACATCTCGATGTCTAGCAAGTTTTCGTTTTACAGAATCAGCAACCGAGTTAACATTTGCCTCAGATGCCATTTCTATAATAATAAAATCAACTCTGTCTTCAATACTTGTTACCTCACGAAAAGAATCTTCAGGCAATAAAATCATTCTATCATCTTGAGTACTCCCTATAGGCTCCATAAGTCCAGCCACATAAAATGCTTCATTATTAATATAATATTTACTTCCTACAGACATATCTTTACCATCATAAAGACCTCGAGACGCGTGGTGAAAGCCAATTTCTGTTGCTTTTTTATCACCTTGTTCTATTTCTCGCCCTTCCTGTATGCCAAAATCACCATACATTTCTTTCATAAGAGAAAGTTTTGATGTTTGTGTAGGCGTTCCTATAACGCTAAAATAACGAACAACATCTTGATATTCTATACGGGCGCTGGCCATAACATAATAAGTTACTTCATTTATTCCTGAGAGAGATTCTAAAAATCGTGCATCCTCTGTTGTTAAAGGGGCGTATCCTATATTATCTCCTGAGGTGGCAAAGCCGCTTGCTGGAGAAACAAAAATCTTATTGGTTCCCATCGCTTCAAACTGATCATAAACCATAGCTTGAACACCTTGGCCTAAACTCACAAGAGCAACAACTGCAGCAATACCAATAAATATACCTATTGCAGTAAGCCAACTTCTTGTTTTTCTTCTAAACAATGAGCGCAGCGCAATTCTAAAATATTCTTTTATGTCCACTTTTTTATCCTCGTAATGCATCAACGGGTTTAAGTTGTGACGCTTTTCGTGCAGGAATAGTTCCTGAAAGTGTTCCAATCAAAAATGCAAATATGAGAACTCCTAAAATAAACCAAGGGTTAAATGTTGCTTGAATTATTGACGTTCCAAAATATATTTGTGCTCCATAGTCAACACCTTTTCCAATACCTATTCCTAAAAGAACACCAATAATTCCTCCGCTGAGTCCTAAGAGTCCTGATTCAATTAAAAATAGTCTTTGAATATCTTTTTTTGTCGCACCTATACTTTTCATAATTCCTATTTCTCGTCGACGCTCAAGCACTGCTGTAAACATAGTGTTCATAATGCCTATTGCCCCGACTAAAAGGCTAATTGATGCTATACCAATAATAAGAATTTGCACACTCATCAATATAGAATTTAATGAATTTAAAGTGTCTTGAGGTATTGATACTTCAAAATCTTCTTCGCCAGGATCTAAATTTCTATCTCTGCGAAGCGTTCGCTCTATAATTTCTCTCATTTGAGAAATCTCTACGCCTTCTTCTACTTGAACTGCGATTAAATCATAATCATTTGATAAATCAAGAGTTTGAATTAAAACTTCTTCAGCCATCAAAATTTGATTATCAATAAGAGGATTTCCTGTTTTTTTAATAGTTCCAACAACTCGAAATGATTCTTGCTCAATATCTACTTTTTGCCCAACAGCTATTTGTTCACCGTCAAATTCAACTCCTGCTCCTATAACAATATTTTTTCCATCATCACCTCGAATCATTCTGCCTTGGAAAAGTTTTATATCAAATACTTCTTGAATAATATCTTCCCCGCCAAAAGGAACTGAAGCTGCGTAAAATAATTGTGTTTCTCCACGATACTCAACAATCATACCCTGAAGATATCGAGGAATGACTTGTTTAACTCCATTGATACGTTCAAGTAAAATTACATCGTGATTGGCGAGTTTACCAACTGCGTTTGTTCCTGGAGGACCATAGCTTGAACCTGCTCCTTGAATTGTTATTTTATCAGTTCCTAATGCTGCGAATTGATCAGTAATTGCATCTTGCATTCCTTGACCTAAACTCACTAAAGCTACAACGGCCATAATTCCTACAAAAATACCTATAAGAGTCAACCAACTACGTACGCGTCGATGACGCAAATTAGTAAAAGCCAAAACAAAGACATCTTTTAAATTCATAACAAGCTCCAAATGTGTATGTAATGAGTATAATTAAGTATAAAGAAAAATAAAATGAAATTACCACATAATTATTTAGTGTGGTGTAAATGGTGCGCATCATGTTTTTTTTGTTTTCTTTTTTTGTAAAAACGATAACCAATAAAACTAATAGCCACAAGAACTACAAAAATAAGAAATCCTGACGGACCATTTTTTTTTGTATCATCATATTTACAACAACTTACAGGAACACGCATAACTGTTTCGTAAAGAATATTATTATCATCTTTGTAAGAAACGTCAACAAGAAGTGTTGCATTATCATCAGTTAATTTTAGATTGTATTCTTCACTTCTATAATCATCACTATCTAAGTCGCCAATATATCTTCTTGGTTGAGAAACTAATTCATAACCTTCGCCCGATAGGACATTTACTTCTAAAAATTTTAAGTCATTTACACCTTTATTTACAAACTGTAAATTTACTTTTCCAACAGCATCTGCTTTTGCAAGTGTTGAACTTTCTACAAATACATCAAGTTCAGGTTGGGCTTTAATAACTATCCCTAAAGTGTCGTCTTGTGTGATGAGTTCTCCTTTGTCAGTGTAAAAGGTTGTAGTTACAGGAACTTTGTAATAACCAGGTTTTGCAGAAGGATAGGTTTTAAGAACAAAAGTTACAGGTGTTGATTGATCTGGTTGAAGTAAAAACACTTGGCGTTGTAAGACTGAATCTGGAATAAAAGGTAAATCTTTTCCGTTAGCATCATTAAGTGCAAGTTTAATATTTATATTTCTCGCATTTAAATCTGCGGTGTTTTTTAAGGTAAGATCAATAGTTGCAGAAGATCCTGAAATAAGTTCATCAGGTGTAGTTTGAACATTTACAATACTAAGTGAAGCATCGTTTGAGTTAATAGTAAGAGATTCTCGAACGGTCATCCATGCGTTTGAAACTTTGTCACTAGTTACATCTATAAGAAGTTGATTTGCACCAATTGGGGCCAAAGGATCAACTGCGAGTTCAAATTCAAACACTTTACTTTGTTGACCTTTTAATAGTCCAATATCTTTTTGTATACTTCCTGTTCCTCTTGTGCTAAATGGAAATTGATCTTCAATTCGAATTGCTGCATCGGGAGCGTCATCAAAACCATTATTTTGAATTTGTACATAAACTGTAACGTATTGTCCGGGTTGTGCAGGAAGTGGTTCATAACGAAGCACAGATGCATCAATATCTACTGCTGCACTCACTAAGGGAAGTGAGATAAGCATAATTGTTAGTGCACATAAAACACTTAATCTTTTGTTCATTGTTTTCACCTATAGTTTGAATATGAGTTTTTTATTTTTTATTATTTTTTGCTCCCTAAATGTCGACCACTGGTTGCTGTTAAAAGTTGCCCATCTTTGAGTGTTTCCACACGTTGAGCAAACTGAGTTAAATGAGTATCGTGAGTTACCATTATAATTGTTTTTCCTTGTTCTTTATGGAGTTTTTGTAAAAAATCCATAACAGTCCCACCGCTTTTACTATCAAGATTTCCAGTGGGCTCGTCTGCTAAAATAATATCTGGATTAACAGCAAGTGCTCGAGCAATTGCTACTCTTTGTTGCTGACCTCCTGAAAGTTCTCCAGGCTTATGATACATGCGATTAGTAAGTTCAACCATTTCTAAAAGTTCTTGAGCTTTTTTATTTCGTTGCAATTCAGTATAACCTTGAAAAATAAGTGGAAGCATGACATTTTCTTTTGCAGTGAGTGTGTTAATAAGATTAAATTTTTGAAAAATAAAACCAATTTTTTTTCCTCGAACGCGAGCAAGGGAACTCTCAGACATGCGAGCAATATCTTTTCCTTCTAAAAAAATAGCGCCTTTTGTTGGCCTGTCTAACACCCCAATCATATTCATCGCAGTAGATTTTCCACTACCAGAGGGTCCAACAACTGCTAAAAATTCACCTTCATACACAGTTAAATCAAGACCCCTAAGCGCATGAACTTCATTCTCACCCATAAGATAGGTTCGCCACACGTCTTTAAGTTCAATTACTGGTTTTTTCTTTACCATCACACACACCACAATAAGTATAACACCTTGATGCTCAAGTAGAAATTCGAGCAATTCACAGTAAACAAACACTGTTTATTGCTGTGTGCCAAAAAGTATATATTTTTTAGCACATGCAGCTCGTATTTCACAACCAAGATAGCTGTTGAGTAAACATCGTGTTATGACAAACAATAATAGCTATAATTAAAGAAGAAGTGTTTAAAAATGTATCGGGAAGCTAATAAAAATAGGAAAAAAAGAAATGGTGAGCCCGCGAAGATTGTTATAAATGAGCTTGCGAATGAAATAACTCAAGAAAAACAACGTTTTTTGATGATGTTCAAATCTCTTCTTAGAAGATATTCTTAATAGCAAAATATAGAAAAATGGTGAGCCCGCGGAGATTTGAACTCCGGACCACTCGATTTCTTTCACTAACGTTTGGAACGTTTTCCTTGCGTCAACGTATCAGTCGAGCACTCTACCAGGCTAAGCTACGGGCTCGTAGGAAAGTTTATTTTTATAGGTCACAAGAAACGTTTTTGTTTCAAATCGACATTAAAAAAACAAGCCTGTGTTGAGTTAAAAAAAAGCGCCTTCGACCAGACTTTCATGCTTAAGCATTTTGGTCGCATGACCTATTTGCTCAAACTATTTGAACTGGTGACCTGTCGGTTTCAAACCACCACACAGACCGCAAATTTCTGCTCACTGCATGCTGTTAACAGCCGACCGCTCGAACCACTAAGCTACGAAGGCGTAACTCTGTAAGGTGTGAAAAAGACGCCCATTTATAAATTTAACTTCTTTGATAGCCATAGTAAATAATTATGAAAAACAAACCAATAATTTATAAACTACTTTTCATTTTACTCTTTTAGAGGTGAGGTAGGCCCACATATGAGCATATCTCAGGAACATAATCAAAGTATTGACAGCCAAATAGAAGAAATTCTAAACAATCCCGCTTATCAACAAACTCTTTTTGAAATGTTTGAAAAAAGCCAACTTTCAGACTCTGAAAAAGAAGAATTTGAAGAAAAATATTTTGGTCAAGAAGATTTTTTGCGAAAACATTTCTCCAATGAACCTATTGAAAAAGTTATTGATTCATTATATTCTAAATATCTTAAAGCCGAAGGAAAAGTATCAACACTTTCTCAACAAATCAAAGATTTAAAGATTGAAAGAAAAAAATTGCGTAATGAATTAAAAAAAGAAAAAGATGAATTATTAAGAACAAGAAGAAGTATTAAAACTGCAAAAACAGAAGACGACTTACTATTTGAAAAACAATTTGGCAAAATACCCCCTCAAGAAATTGAGCTTGAAGAAATTGTTTTAGCATCTTGTTTAAAACATCCTGAACTTATGCAAAATTTTAGCCAACCTTATTTTAATTTGATGTTTTATCAAGATAAAAATAAAAAAATTCATTCTGCTTTAATAGATATTAAAAGTAAACCAAATAAAACAAAAGTTGTAAAAAAATTATATGATAAAGAAAATTTAGATACAGTAGGAGGAGCATATCATATTGAAGAATTGATGCGAAAAGAAGAAATCACATCAGATCCCCAACTTATTAAAGAATATGTTGATAAAATCGAACAAGCATATTTAGCTCGAGAAGTTATTATTTTTGCAAGCAAAGTGCAAACAGAAGTCCATGATAAAAAACAAGAAACTGGAGGTTTTGAATGGACATTTGAAAAGTCAAAACCCAAAGTAAAAAGATTAAATAAAAGCTCACTCATCCGGGGAAAAAGTCAAACAACAACAGAACCAATTTTAGATTTTGTTGAATATATTCGAGAACTTTCTAATAGAACACTACAACTCCTTCCTTTCAAATATCGTAAAAAATATCATTTACCAAGCATGGTTGATACAACTATAAAAAATGTTCAAGACTTGATTCTTCGTGGCGGTAAACCACTTATTTCAACGGGCTATACTGAGCTTGATAAAGTAACTCATGGTATTAGACCAAACAAACTATACCTTTTTGGTGCTCGACCTAAGAACGGAAAAAGCACAACAACAATAAACATTTTAGATAATGTATTAGAACAAAATAAAGGCAGTGCATTATTCTCATACGAACTTACCTACGAAGAAGTTATTCAAATGCTTATTGCAAAACATGCAAAAATAGATTTAGAAAAATTTGAATATTTTGAAGGAGATAAAAACCCCTTTACGCAAGCAGAACAAAAACGTATGTTAAAAGCAGGTCAAGATATTAAAAAAAAAACCAATATATATTCGTGCAGGAAAACTCGTTCACTTGATTATATTTTAGGAGAATGTTATTCATTAAAAGCTCAAAATCCAGATTTATCAGTTATTGCATTTGATGGTTTGCAAGCATTTGAATCACTCGCGCCTCCAAAAGCAAATCTTTCACAGTTTTATTATCATGTCCTTACATTTATGAAAAAAGATATTGCCGAAGAACTCGGCGTAACTGTAATTGTTAACGCTCAACTTAAAGGAGACGTTGAGAAAAAAGCAAATAAAAAACCTTGGAGTATTGATAATTTTTCTGATTGTAAAGGAATTCCTGAAGTAGCCGATGGAGCTTTTTTACTTTGGCGTCCAGAGCATTATTTTGCAGATAAAGAAGAATTTCAAGGATGGATTAATGTTCACCCGCTCGATTTACGACGTTCTGGAAGAAAAAAAGAATTCAAACTAGGAATAGATATCAAATATAGTAATATTTCTAATTACATGAATAAATAAGTTTAAATAAGATATACCATTTTCTAACTTTATGATTTCAACATGTGAAGTAAACAAAAAAGCATATTCTCAAATTGCTAAAGCATATCATGAAAATACAAAAAACTTATCCATGAAATGGCAACAGGAAATATTTTCACAAATGCTTGGCAATCAGGGCAGTATTCTTGATCTTATGTGCGGTACTGGTCGAGACGCGAAATATTTTTCTCAACAAGGATTTGATGTTACTGGTGTTGATAATGTCAAAGAAATGGTTTCTATTGCAAAGCAATACGCTCCAAAAGCAGAATTTATCACTCAAGACGTGTTAGAGCTTAAATTAGCAAAGGAATTTGATGGTGTTTGGTGCAATGCAGGTATTTTTATGCTTCCTAAATTCAAAAATGAAGAATTTTTAGAAATTGCACACCAACACTTAAAACCCCAAGGCATACTATATCTTAGCTTTAAAGTTGGCAAATATGAATATTTTTTTCAAGATAAGCGTTATGAAGTAAAAAGATTTGAAGCGCATTATCAACCTGAAGAAATTAAAGAGCTTACTAAGGAATTATTCTCTTTTGAATTAGAAATGAACACTAATGAAAATAATGATTATCGACAAAAACCAATGATAGATATGTTTTTTAGAAAAAAATAAGTTTAGAAAAAAATAAGTTTAGAAAAAAAAGGCGGAATAATAATAATAATAAAATGGATTCAAAGTATAAAATAGGATTTTCATCACAAAAAGAAAAAGAAAAATTTATAAAAAAACTTGCTAAAAAATTTAAAAACCAAGCAGATCAAAAGGAAAACTATTGGAATTCTACAAAATTTTCTCAACAAATTACTCTTCTTCAAAATTATATCAATAATAAACACCCTGCAGAGTCTATTGATGAACTATTCTCCGAAGAGGAATTTTCAAAAATGTGCAACACAGTCTTTAATTTTTGTGAAAGTAAACCATATAAAGAAAGTCACATAAGTGCAGAATATAAAGGGTTATTGTTTATTGGTTACAAAACGCCAGGATTCGTATACAATGTGAAAAAGGCCGAGTAATAGTAAAGACATTCTTTTGCACCCACACATGTTCTTTTTACCTACTGCTACGCGTGCTGTAGGTTGTTTACACTCCCCAACCACCCGTAACGCTTTAAAAGCTTGGCACCTTCTTAGTTTTCATGAGCTCGTCTAGCAATGTAAAAAATTGTCTTGTGCAAACAAGCCATAAAGATCCAACAGTAAATTTATGTATTGATTCCTCGACAAAAAATCGTCAAACATTAGTATTTTGTTCTAGTAAACGCGGCGCGGAAAGTCAAGCAGAAAAAGTTGCTAAAGCTCATACATCAACTCAATCTGATTTGGAAAAATTAGCTTCGGCTATTCAATCAACGCTTTTAACCCCTACTAAGCAATGTAAGCGTTTAGCGTTTTGTGTAAAAAAAGGAGTGGCGTTTCATCATTCAGGTGTTGCCAATAAACAGCGAGAACTTATTGAAAATGCTTTTAGAAAAGGAACAATTCATACTATTTGTTCTACACCGACACTGGCTGCAGGTCTTGATCTTCCCGCGTTTCGCGTTATTATTCGCGACTATAAACGCTTTGGTAAACGTGGCATGAGCCCTATTCAAGTTCTTGAGTATAAACAAATGGCTGGTCGCGCAGGACGTCCTCTTCCTGATATGGCTACCTCGTGGGGTGAAGCAATATTGCTTGCTACAGACAACACTCACAAAGATGAATTATACAAACAATTTATTTATGGAAATATCGAACCAGTGTATTCTAAACTTGCTGTTGAGCCCGTTCTTCGAACATACTTATTAAGTTTAATTTCTACAGAAATGATTACTACAGTTCAAGAAGCGTATACTTTTTTTAACGAAACCTTTTATGCTCACCAATTTGGTGATGTAAAAAAACTACAACTTACTATTCGTCGTATGATTTCTTTGCTTGTTGAATGGAATATGATTACAACATCTGATGAAAGTTTTCAAAAAGAGCAGTCTAAAGAATCATTATTTCAAAGTGCAAAAGATATATTTGCTAAAGAAAAAGAAAAGAAAAACGCTCAGTTAGAAGCAACAAACCTTGGTCGTCGAGTAAGTGAAATGTATCTTGATCCTCTCACGGCTTTTCTTTTAATTGAAGCGTTAGAAAAAGCCAACGAACAAATTCGTCCTAAAGAAAATAAAGAACAAACTATTGAACTTATACACCTTATTACTTGTTCATTAGAAATGCAACCCCTTCTTAGAGCAACAACAAAAGATTCAGAAGATATATACGCATTTATGCAAGACCATAATTTACTTATTGATGAGACAAAATTTTATGTTTGGCGTCAAGATGATTTTGAAAACAGCATTAAAACAAGTCTTTTTTTACTTGATTGGATGGATGAAAAAACTGAAGATGAACTTATGCAGCGTTATGGTGTTCGACCTGGAGAAATTTCTTACAAACAACACAATAGTGATTGGTTATTATATGCGTGTGAAGAACTTGCACGAATTAACAACTATAAAGAACTTTTACATATCCTCAAACACCTTCGTTTGCGTGTTAAAAACGGCGTGAAATCAGAACTTTCTCCTTTACTTCGTTTCAAAGGAGTTGGTAGAACTCGTGCAAGAATATTATTTTCTAAAGGTGTAAAAAATATTAAAGATGTTAAAAAAATCTCTTTTTCGCAACTTTGTTCATATATTGGTAGTGCTCTTGCTCGTAAATTAAAAGAAGAAGTAGGAATTAACATCAGTGAAAAGGAAGAAGAATCAGAAAAAAAACGCCTTGTTGAGCAAAAAAGTTTTTCGAAAGATTCTTTTCAAAAAGGACTTTTTGAATTTAGTTTATCACATAAGGAGAAAAATGAACACAACTAACCAACAAAAAAATACGCGCTGGTATCTTAATCAGTTGGCAAAAAATCCTTGCATTCTTGCCCCCATGGAAGCAGTTAATGATGTTGCGTTTTTAGAGTTATGTGCACAACATGATTTTGGAATAGTATATACTGCCGCAATTGATTCTCTTGATAAAAAGCTTTATGATAAGGAGAAATTAAAAACTATTTCTTGTCCTGTTATTTTACAAATTCGTGTTAAAGAAAAAGAAAAAGCAACAGCGATAATGCAATATTACGAGGATGTTGTTGACGGTTTTAATCTTAATTGTGGTTGTCCTAAAGGAAATATTTTAGGTGAAAAAAAAGGAGGATATCTTTTAACACAACCTAAAAAAATTAAAGAACTTGTTGCTCACATGTGCACAATTACTACAAAACCAGTAAGTGTTAAAATTCGTCGCGGTTTTGATGAAAAAAGAGAAAATTTTCTTGAAGTCGCAAGAGCTTGTCAAGAAGGTCAAGCAAGTGCAATTAGTATTCATGGACGATTTGTAAAACAAGGTTATCAGGGTAAAGCAAATTGGGATTGTTTTGAACAACTAAAAAAAGAAATAAATATTCCAATCATTGCAAATGGAGATATAACTAAACCCGGACAAGCAAAACATTTACTCGAAGGAAAAAAATGTGATGGCGTTATGCTTGGGCGAGGAGCGCAAAAAAATCCTTTACTTGCTCAACAAATTAATTCTTTATGCAAACAAGAAAAACAAAGTAAAATATTACAAAGAGAAATATGTTTAGAATATCTTAAGTTAGCAAAAAAATATGCCACGCCATTTAGTATGTGTCAAGATCACATTGCATGGTTTTGTTCAGGAATACCTGAGGCGAATACTATTAAAAAAACTATTCGAAAAACAAGCTCATTTGATAAATTACAAAAAGTGTGTGAATCACTATAGACCTAAACCAGTATAAACCTAAAAACAGTACTTCTAAAAAACAGAGTTTTAAATAAGGACTCAGGGATAAAAACACAAAGATTTAAATGTTTTATTTTCTTTTCTGTTTTTACCATGAAAATTCAAGAAATTCTTTCAGACTTGCAACGTAAATACGCTCACGAACCAGAATTTCTTCAAGCAGTTGAAGAAGTCTTAAGCAGTATTGAACAAACATACAACAAAAATCCTACTTTTGAAAAAGCAAATATTATACAGCGCCTTGTTGAGCCCGATAGGACGATTTCATTTAAAGTTACTTGGAGCGACGATAAAGGTAATGTTCATGTTAATACAGGATATCGAGTACAGTTTAATAACGCTTTAGGCCCTTACAAAGGAGGGCTTCGATTTCATCCAAGCGTTACCCAAGGAACTCTTAAATTCTTAGGCTTTGAGCAAATTTTTAAAAACAGTTTAACAACATTACCTTTAGGCGGAGCCAAAGGAGGAAGTGATTTTGATCCTCGAGGAAAATCAGATGCGGAAATTATGCGTTTTTCTCAAAGCTTCATGTTAGAATTATGGAAGCATATAGGTCCTGAAACAGATGTTCCTGCTGGAGATATTGGTGTTGGCGGACGAGAAATTGGTTATCTTTACGGTATGTACAAAAAAGTTGCAAGACAACATACAGGAGTACTTACAGGAAAAGGAATTCATTGGGGCGGTAGTCTTATTCGTCCTGAAGCAACAGGTTTTGGAGGTATTTATTTTGTAAAGAATATGTTATCTTTAACGAATGATTCCCTAAAAGATAAACGTATCGCGATTTCAGGTTTTGGAAATGTCGCTTGGGGCGCTGCATTAAAAGCAAAAGAGCTGGGTGCAAAAATTATAACTTTTTCAGGTCCAGACGGTTATGTTTTTATTGAAAACGGAGCAACTACTAAACAAATAAATTATTTGCTTGAACTTCGTGCAAGTAATCAAGATAAAATTGAACTTTTCGCGCAAAAATTTAATGTAGCGTTTTTTGCAGGTAAAAAACCATGGGAAGTAAAAAGCGATATTGCTCTTCCTTGTGCAACGCAAAACGAACTCAATAAAGACGATGCTCAACAACTCATTAATAACGACGTATCTTTAGTGTGTGAACTTTCCAATATGGGATGTACGCCTGATGCAATTTCTTTATTTAAGGAAAAAAATATTCCTTTTGGACCAAGTAAGGCTGCAAATGCAGGCGGTGTTGCAGTGAGTGGTTTAGAAATGAGTCAAAACTCTATGAAACTTTCTTGGACTCAAGAAGAAGTTGAAAAAAAACTGCAAACCATTATGAAAAATATTCATGATGCATGTGTTCTTCATGGTAAAAAAGAAGACGGAACTATTGACCATCAAAAAGGTGCAAACATTGCAGGTTTTTTAAAAGTCGCTTATGCAATGCTTGAATTAGGCACGGTATGAACAACATCTATTAAAACTGCAAACAGGGTTCAGCCAAAAACATTTTTATTTTTAATTATTTTTTTACCAACACACATAACACGTTCTTCGTAGATTTTATAAAGTTGTGATTAATTCTGATGTTTATGACAAGATGTATTCGGGTTTTAAAACAAGAAGCCCAAGAAGCAAAAAAGTATTTATTAGATAATGCTATGCTAAATCATGAATTTCGCGTTGTAAAGGATAAAGAACATATTTATTTTCCAGTATTAAAATCATATGAAGGGAAATGGGAAACATGCGAGTGTGATGCAAAAAAAAGCGTTCGCGAAGAATTAGTTGTCATCCCGTTTAAAGACGCTCTTGCAAAAATTTTAACAAACGAAGAACTTGCTCTGGCAAAAACTGCGTATGATGTCGTAGGCACTATTGCCATTATTGAAGTTCCAGACGAATTACTTTCTAAAGATGTAAAAATTGCAACCGCTTTACTTAATTCTCACCCTTATATTAAAACAGTTCTTAGAAAAGACGGCATTCATCAAGGCGTATTTCGTTCTCAGTCGATGAAATTTCTTGCAGGAATTGATACTCGAATCGCAGAATATAAAGAAAATAATTGTCGCCTTCGTGTTGATGTGCAAGACGTTTATTTTTCTGCGCGACTCTCAACTGAGCGAAAACGAATCGCACAACAAGTAAAAAAAAATGAAGAAATATTAGTCATGTTTAGTGGCGTTGCGCCATACCCTTGTGTTTTTGCAAAAAAAACTCCTGCACAACACATCGTCGGTATTGAAATTAATCCTCGCGGTCACGAATTAGGTCTTGAAAATATACAGCTCAATAAAGTTTCTGACAAAGTCGAGTTATTTTGTGGTGACGTTAAAAAAGTTGTTCCAACACTTAATCAAAAATTTGATAGAATTGTAATGCCTTTACCAAAAACCGCACAAGAGTTTTTAGATGTGGCCCTGCAAGTTGCAAAACCAAACGCAATGATTCATTTATACGCTTTTTATCATGAAGATGATTTTGATAAAGCAAAAAAAGAAATTAAAAAGTATTGTGAGCAAGCAAGACGCTCATATACTATTAAAGAAATTGTTAAAGCAGGACAACACGCTCCACGAACATATCGTATTTGTGTTGATATTGAACTCACAAATTAATAGAAATGATAAATTACTTCTTAATGTTACTAAGTTTTATATAGTGGCCTTGATTTCATATTATTGCATGCCTGATGATCGCGTGAACACCCGATGAAGCCACGGCTGATGATTATCGGTAGTAACTAGAGAAGGCATGCACCTTCTACTTGTTTTACCATTTCTTCTTTTGTTAATTTTGATGTATCTACAACTTTATCAGCTTTAGAAAGCCACTTAGAAATTTTTTTTGCTAATTTTTCATAAACATCAAGAGGAACTACACTTCCTCTTTTTTTCATTCGCCGATAAGACACCGTTTTGTTAGCTTTTAAAATAATATGTTGCACTGAGTAACCATGTTTTTTTGCAAAGGCAATAACTGAAGTTAAATTAAAAGTATTAACTCGACCGTCATGAGCTACTAATGCTCCTTCTAAAAGTATAGTTTTATCTTCTTGGAAATAATTTTTTAAACAAGAAAATAAATTTTTATTGGCAATATCATGTTCTTTCTTTTTTAAGGGTCTAAATCGGTGAAAACCAAATAAAAAAGAATCGTATTCTAAAACAGGAAGATGAAGTTTTTGAGATAAAAGTCTAGAAACGGTTGTTTTTCCCGTGCCGCTTAATCCTTGAATAATTATTAACTTTGGCATAGATTACCTCTTAAAAAACAATAAAAATAAAAAAATTATTTTGTCTGAATGAAGAAAAATTATTTAACTAAGTACAATCAACAAAAAAAGTTGTTGAGCAGTTAGCTAGTTTAGCTAAACATATTCAAATAGTCTTCGCCTTCAGCTTCTTCTTCTTTTAACACTTTTATTCGCGCGGCTAAAAAATCTTCATAAGATACTTTAGTTCTATCTTCACGAATCGCCGCGTAACCTGCTTCCGTACAAACTGCCTTAATTTCTGCGCCAGTCATACCTTCAAGTTTTTTTGCAAGATCTTTGAATTTGAAAGGTTTTTGAAGAGTCATATTTTTAGTATGAATTTTAAGAATTTGTTGCACACCTTCAATAGAAGGAGAACCAATTTCGATGTGACGATCTAATCGACCAGGTCGCATAATAGCCGGATCTAAAATATCTTTTCTGTTTGTACACCCAATTATTTTTACATCACCAAGAGGAGTAAAACCATCAATTTCTGCTAAGAACTGCATAAATGTTCTTTGTACTTCTCGTTCACCGCTTGTTCCAAGTTCAATACGATTTGCTGCTAAAGAATCAAGTTCGTCAATAAATACTACTGCTGGCGAGTGTTCTCGAGCGTATTGAAAAATTTCTTTTACAAGTTTTGCTCCTTCTCCAATGAATTTTTGGACAAGTTCACTACCAACCACTTCAATAAAAGTAGAGTTTGTACTTTTTGCAACTGCTTTTGCAAGAAGAGTTTTTCCAGTACCTGGAGGACCATGAAGTAAAACACCTTTAGGTGGAGAAATACCTACTTTTTCAAAAAGTTTTGGCTTTTTTAAAGGAAGTTCAATTACTTCTTTTACTTCTTGAACTTCTTGTTTAAGTCCGCCAATATCAGACCATTTTATAGTTGGTTTTTCAATAATGACAAATTGCTCTACATTAAATCGTCGTGTTGAGCGAGATTTATCAACAATAGTGAGATTTTTTTGTTCAACCAAAACATTGTCACCAACTTCTAAATCGTCAACATCACTTGCTTTGTTTACAAAGAATTTATTACCATTAGGCATTGCAATAAGAGCGTGAGCATCATCGACGAGTTCAACGAGTTCAGCAACGAGTAAAGCAGGAGATCTAAATCTATCGAGTTCGTGCTTGAGTTGAGCTACTGTTTCTCGCAAGAGTCTGTTTTCTTGTTCTAAGTCTTGAGATGATGATACATATGATGAAAATGCGTTTTCCATAACAAGGACAAAAGAAGAAGACTTTTTAAATGTGGTGGTTTTCTTAAGCATATGAAACACTTGCACAGCCTATCAATTCGTGTTTTTATCAAAGAAAATGAAGACCTTGACGCTATAAAGAATTGTTTAGAGCTTTTTTTGCCAATCGATAATGAAAAAGAGTCTTTTTTAGAAGAGGAACGAGTTTTAATAGATGAGCAATCGTCAATGACTATTTGTAAAGCTCAACTTAAAAAAAAACGTCATTGTAATAGATGTGTTGCGATTCTAAAAGAACTTCTAGGGAAAAAACAATGCGAGCTTATTGCAAGTCAAACCAACCGTGTTGATGAAGATGGTATTGGATATGTTCGTATACAAAAGGAACCATTCGTTACACGTCAAGAAGCTGTACTTACTGATGCAGGTGATTGCATTCATTTCTCATTTCAACTTGCAGCATTTCCCAAAACGCAAGAAAAAGCGCGTACTGTCATGAAAGAATTATTTAAAGAATAAAACAATAAACTATAATTAAAATTAAAGAAAATAAAAAAACTTACAAAAAGTCTTCTCCTTCAGATTCCTTTTTTTGTTTAGGAACAGCTGTTGGGCTTGCACCACCATGCCACGTAAATCGCGGACGAACTCTCATCGGATACATTTTTTCATTATTATCATCAAACAATATTCCAGCTCCTTTTACTCGAGGCAAATGATCGAGTTGTTCAACAAGTCCTTCTCGCATGTATGATTGCATAAGCATACCTAGCGCGTCAACATCTATTTTTGCAGTTATTCTGTGAGATAACACTATATCTGATTGCGTCATAACATCTGTATGAATTTTTCCAGGTTGTTGCGTTGCTAAAATAAGACTTATTCCTGGCTGACGACCTTCTCGCATTACAGTAACAAGAGCGTCTGTTGAAGCGACTTTTCCTTTGCGAGGTAAAAACTCATGAGCTTCATCAAGGACCAACCATACCAAAGGCATTTCCTGAGATTGTTTTGTATCTTGAGAGAAAAACCTGACTGCTTGATCTACTGCGTGATACTCTTCATTTTTTCTTGCTTGCATTCGTTGAACAAAAAGTCGTTGAGATATCAATCCAACCATTAATGCTTTTACATCCCAACCACCAGGCATAGTTGCATAACATGACACATCAAGAACGGTTATTTGTCCCCCCTTTGCAATTTCAGAAAGTTGTGTTCCATGATCACTAAATACACCCCATGTTTTTGCCATTTTAAACATTGAAATTACAGCGTCACGAGTTGCAGACGAGGATTCAGAATCTTTTTTGAGCGCCTCAATTATATCGTCAATAGTATACTTTTCATGTGTTTTTTTAAGTTCAAGAATTGTTTTTGAAATTAAAATTCCGTGCTGCGAATACTTATCTAATCGAAATGCATTACACCAATCGTCAGGATCAATAACATGGGCTGTAAGTGTAAAAGGAACGTCTGTTGGAATTCCTTGTTTTTCATATTCGTAATGATATTTTTCAGGTGTAAAAATTTTTACAGGAATAGATTGTGGTTCAAGACCCCATTCTTCGAGTAAGAGTTTATCTTGATGATTAGGATATTTCATTGTCCAATAAATACCCATAGTATCAAGTAAAATAACACTTAAATTTTTTTTAACTGCTTCTTCTAAAAGATAAAAACCTTCAGCAATCGCGCCCATGGTGTAACTATTATGAACAATAATACCATTAGCAACAAAATTATGTGTTAAAGGTACAGAAATATCATAAACAGTTTGTTTTTTATGAATTTCTTCAATAGATTTTATTTCATCCCAAAAAATATCTGAATGTGCAAGCAATTGCATTTGTTCATTTTCATCAAGTAGAGCAAGCGTTTGCAATTTTTGTCGAGAAGGAGAATAATTAATAGATGAACGTAAAGCTTTTGGATGAGCATAACCCATTTTTCTTCCAATATCAGCCCAATTTTGAGGACGATAAGAAGACCAAACTTCTTTAGGCACCGTATCCATATTGGGGTTATGAACTACGGTTTCAAGCAAAGCTTTTTTTTGGCGCTCTTGTTTTTTACCAAAAAAACCTATTTCTTGAATAAATTTTTGAATATGTTGGGCTTGAATTTCAAGCTCATAATTATCTGCAACTTTTGTTGTTTTTGTTCTAAACGAAGACAGTAATTCAAAACGTAATAATAAACTTTGTACTTGTGTAATTAATTGTTTTGAAGATGAAGAGTAAGCTATTCTCCAACGAGAATCCTCGGAATAAATTGTGCCATCACAACTAAACAACCGATTAAGAAATAAAGCAAGTTTATGTTTTGGCAATTGAAAAATCGCATCAGGAATTTTTCGAGAAGTTGCCAATAAACCATACATATTTTTCTGTTCAAAGTATGTTCGCAGAGAGGATTTTTTAGAAAAAACAACACCTTTAGTAAATCGACCTTTTTCATTACGCATATTAAGGGTTATACTTCTTTTAGTAGACGTATTTACAATTCTAAAGGTATCAAGAGAATGATTTTTTATTTCTAAAGATGAATCAAAATCATAAATGGCTGAACAAAAATCTTGTTGAATTTGAGAATCTTGATTTGTAAATAACAAAAAACCATTAGATAAATGTCCTTCAGCTATAAAATAAGCCAAGAGTTTGACTTCGGATTCTGATAAATCTTTATCTCCAAAAAAAGTCTTCCTTGGCGTTGCGATACGAGAACCATTTTGTAAATTTTCTATTGGCACCCATCCATTAACTGTTAAAACGGGATGTTCTGGTGTAAGCGTAAGTTCTTTTCCACTACGCAAAGTTATTTTAAGAGTTTTTTGCACTTCTCGAGTAAAGAAATCATCTTTTTCTAAATGTTTAATTTTTAGATTTTTATCAAGTCCAATAACGGGAGAATCGTATTTGTGAAGATCTTTAATAGGAACTTCTAAACCATTAGCCAAAGTTACCAATGCATCTCCAGTAAGGCACTTCCCCCCTCCACGTTTTCCACAAATAAACATAACGTGAGCTCCAGCCACATCCATATAGATGTTATTTGAAAGGGATTGATCTTGACCCATAGAAATATAATGTCGACCTAAAAACACAGAACCTTTAAGTCCATACGTTTCTAAGTCCTTTTTACTTCGTCCCACCACTATGTCTTTCATACAATGATTTAAGAACTGGTTGTTTAAATACGTTTTGGAT
>JBKHAG010000020.1:0-14507 GCA_046543005.1 Candidatus Woesearchaeota archaeon
GTCTTGGTGAGTTAGAGGAGCAGTTGGCTTTTATTGAGGCAAAGAAGAAGTTGAGGAAAAAGAAAAGACTTTAGATATGAACTATTTTCTTATCTGCCTTGTTCAAAAAGGAGTCTTTGTGTATACTGCCAATTACACCAAAACAGTGATCTGGTTATCTGCTTACTTGTTCATCGCCCGCCTTGTTATTTGTTCCAAGGCGATAATAATAATAATAATGATAATAACGTGCAGTATACAAATTTACAATAGTTTAAACAAGGCCGGAAAAGAAGTTTTTATTTGAATAACAAATAATTTAATTCACTATGTTTAATTGCTTCATCAAGGTGTGAACAAACATATTTTAAATCATCTTCTGATTTTTCAGATGTAATTGCTTTGTTAATTAATTCAAGAAAAGAAGTTTCTCCTTGTAATATATTTTTAGAAACTTTATACATGATGTTGCCAGGATTTCCTTCTTTACATTCACAATATTTGTTTTCTTCTTTTTTATATTCATCTCTTGTATCGGTTAGTTGTATATTGATGATTTTAGAACCTTTTATAGGTGTAATTTTAGTTATTAAACCAGAAACTAATGAACCTGTTCTAAGTGATGTACTGCCTTGATTGACAATAACTCGTTCATTTTCTTGTAAGGTGGAATAATCATTAAAATATATTTTTTCAAAAAGAGTTTCTTGGTTCATAAAAGACTAAATCGTGTTTGCTTTTATAAATTTTTGTCTTTTTTTATTCGTTTAGCAAAACTATTTAAATATTGATGAAGAGTTTTTATAACGATTTCTTTTTCTTCATCCTCAAGATCAGTTCTGTCAATCATTGCTTGCCAGTCGCATTCTTTGAAAGGATTATCGCTATGAAATACGCTGTGTGTTTTTCGACCTGCGCGAACAAATTCTTTTTCAATTTCAAAACCTTTATTGGTATTAAATAATTTAGTTGCAGGAAGTTTAGTAATTGCATTTGCTCCTGCTCTCATCATCAAATTAAGTTCAGGTAATCGATACTGAGCACTACCTACAATAATTTCTATGTTTGGAAAATGTATTCTTGTTTTTGCAATCCACCAAGTAACATCTAAAGGATCTGGCCCTTTAGTAAACGGTGTTTGTGCAACTGGTCGTAGCGCGTAAATGGTGATTCGAGAAATATTATTATCAATAATAAATTGTTTGAGTAATTTAAAATCTTCTTTTGTTTCACCCAGACCAATAATAATAGTCATGCCAAGTTCAAAGCCAAGCTTTTTAGCTTTTTTCATCATATCAACAAATGGTTTGATTGGTTTATCAGGACACACTTGATTGTGTAATTTTTCTTCAACAGTTTCAATACTACTCACAATACCCTTAACGTAAGGTTGAAATTCTTCAAGCATAGGAGTTCCAATTTCGCCAAGATTTACCCATATTTTTTCATCAAGAATTTGAGAAACAAGTTTAGTAGTTCGCAAAAGATTTTTATCGTCTGTGATTCCATAACCACCTGTTAAAAATTCAATACGCCAACCCATTCCTTTAATGAGCATTGCTTCTGCTAAAATACTTGCAAGACTACGCCTTGCTTGATGCGCGTGTTGGATTTTATGTTTTGTAACGCTTCGAAAACAAAAGGTACAAGTCCCTCGTTCACAATACCATGAAAGAAATATACAACGCCCAAACCATGCTTGTGTACCAAAGTTTTCTTTGTAGATTGTACTTGCCTCATCAACAAGTGTTTGAAGTTTATCGTCAGGGATTGGTGTAGTAGTTATTTTATTTTCCATCGTCTTATTTATGCTTACTTGTGTTTACGAACCTTTTTGTCATGCATATTTTATTTTGTTAATGTCCCATCATAACCGCTTATTATCGCTGTTCGTGACTCTTTTTTATTAGTATATGTGACGTGATAGTTAGTAAGCATGCAATGCTCAACTTTAGCAATAACTGCTTCAAACCATTCGTTAGCCCAACTTATAAGCTCTTCAAAATCAAATTGGGATTCTTTTTTTATATCTTTTGTTTTAGTAATTGTTTTAGAAATGACTTTTTGAGAATTTGTAGAAGCTAAATCTTCCATTTGGGAAAGCTCTTTATGAGTTGTATGATAATTCTTATACCTTCCACGTTTTTGGTGAATCACAAAGCCTTCTTTTTCTAAAACTTTCAAATTAGAAGAAACTGTTTCTTTTGTAAATTGAGTTTCGTGTGCAATTTCAGTAATACTTAATGGTTTTTTTTGAATACTAAGCTTGTGTAAAATGTGTTGTTGGTTTTCACTAAGTAAAATGATATTTTTAGTAAACGGATTTCTTTTTATCCTTTGCTTACTACATGTGAGAATTTCTCCATTAGTGGCATCAATAAACATGATGAGTTCTTTAAGTTTATTTTTTCTAAAAAATTTTTTTTGTTCTTGTTGTAATGTTACTCGCAAAATATGTTGTTTATGTTCAGAAATTGATTGGACTGTTTCGTTTTGACCAAAAAGTTTTTTTTTACGATGGTTTTTTGCAATATTCATTGCTTCATCCAAAAAAACTTGTGTTAGTTGTAGTATGACTGAATCATCTTGTATATTTTTTTTAGTAATTTGTACAAGCTCTTTATTTTGTTTTTCTTGCTCGAGTATTTTCTTAGTAATTTCTTTAGGTATCTTTTGATTGCTTCTTTTTTTAGAAGATATATTTTTAGATTCAGATACATTGGCTTGTGAGTAAGAAGTTTTTTTAAGATATAATGATTCAAATTCTTTTCGTTGTTTATTCATTATTTCTTCAATATCATCTTCATCAAGAGTTTTGTGCTTAGTGTATAACCAACGAGTTTTTAGATTAATAAGTGAAGACGACATGTCTGGAGCAAATAATACAAATTCTCCTGTGTGAAGTTGGGGGAGTGTGCTTTTAACACTATGAGATCCTGTAAGTGATTTTAATGCTTGATCGACTTTTTTAATATCTTGAGCAAGTGTTAATCGTCCAAGAGCCCACGTTCCAAACTGAGCAAATGCTTTATAATCAATATCGCCAGGATTTTGCGTTGCAATAACACAACCAACGCCGTATTTTCTTGCTTGCTTAAAAATAAGTTTTAAGACATCTTTAGTCATTGGTTTTTTACTGCCTGCAGGAATAAAGGGCGCGATTTCATCTATCATTAAACACGCTTGCACGTCAGTACTTGGATTACTTAACATCCACTGATAGAGTTTATTGGTAATATTTGCTAAAAAGAATTCTTTTTCTTCTTGAGAATGAAGTGTGTTCATATAAATAATACTTATTTGAGTTTTTTCTTTAGTACCTGCACTATGTTTACTTTTTGCGCGCTTACTTTTTTTATCTTTTCCTAAAAGAATATCTATGTCTGCAGCAACTCCTTGCTGGAATAATAATTTTTTCTCACCAACAGTAAGAAATCGAATTTTTCGAATAAGCGTTGATAATTCTTTAGTATCTGCAACGAGAAGAGAAATTTTTTCTTCAAGTTCTTCTGGTGGCTTTTCTAAAAATATAATAAGTTCTTCAAATGTATTCATTTGAATATTGTTATGTAAACAATATAACAAGGTTTCATAAAGAAGTGCTTGAGCAAACTTACCTGAATCTTTAGAAGTGTCATAGCCTAAAAGGCGAGAAAATGAAGATGCGATTTCGTGAATAATGGGAACTTGTTCTGATTGTGGAATTTCGCTTGCACGAAGTTGTAGTGGATTAATACATAAGGGAATTCCTTTTTTAGAAATAGGTGTAAAAACAGTAACGCTAGTGTTTTCTTTAAATTTATTATACCTTTTTATATCGATGTTTTTGTCTTTAAGATCTTTTTCATCTGCAATTAAAGCTAAGGCGCTTAAATCACCTTGAACATCAATAACAAGTGAAGGAATATTTTCAACTGCCGCTTCTTCAAGTAAAACCTTAGATAAAACTGTTTTTCCACTTCCTGAAGCTCCTAACGCGATAAAATGTTTTTTAAGATAATCTGCTTTATACCATAATGGCTTGTCATCACTAGTTCCCAAAATAAATGATGGTGATTTTTTTGTGTTTGATTGAATTGACTGTGACGCGGATTTTTTTGATTTTGAAGTTTTTTTATTTGTCATGATATACTTTAAGATCTACGTTATTATAAATATTTGCTTAACGGGGCCTTGTTTAAAAAAGGATTTTTTATGTATGCTGTCAATTACAACAGAAATAGTAATCTGGCTATGTGCTTAGCTGTTTACCGCCCGCGCGTTAGTTGTCCCAAGGCGATAATGATAATAATAATAATAATAATAAAAAAAATAAAAATAAAAATAATAATGCGCAATATACAGATGTACAGTAGTTTAAACAAGGCCCTTGACGGGCTCTGCTTAGTCTATTCCTTATTGTGCCGTTACATTTAAAAAGAAGTTCGAACTAAAATATGACAAGAAAGCCAAGAGAAAAAGATTTCAGGTACTTTTTTAGCTAAATTACTAACCTGTTTTCTGACTCATGTAAGCTGCTTTGAGGTGTGTTTTTGGACATATTTATTGACATTGGAATTATTATCGTGGCTGCAACACTTGGTGGTTTTTTTGCTAAAGCTCTCAAACAACCACTTATTATTTCTTATATTCTTATGGGGATTTTAATCGGCCCTATTTTAGGTCTCTTACACGACATGAGTGTTGTTACTATTTTAGCAGAAATTGGAATTGTCTTTTTATTATTTATTGTAGGAATAGAACTTGATTTAAAACGACTCAAAGACGTTGGTTCTATGGCAACAATTGGTGCAGTCATTCAAATGGTGCTGAGTTTTTTACTGGGTTTTGAAGTATTTAGGATTTTAGGTTTTAGCACGATGGTAAGTGCTTTTGCAGGTATAGTTATTTTGTTTTCATCTACTATGGTTGTAATTAAACTTTTAGCTGATAAAGCACAATTAGACACACTTCACGGACGTATTGTTATTGGCACATTACTTGTGCAAGATATTGTTGCAGTAGTTATTTTATCCATAATTGGTTCAAGCGGTGGAGATTTTTCTATATTGTCTTTACTTATGTCAGTTGGTATAGGATTATTGGTTTTTGTAGTGGCTTACGCATTTTCTAAAATCATTTTTCCAAAAATATTTAAATTTGCAGCTTCCTCACAAGAATTATTTTTTTTATTAAGTATCTCAACATGTTTTTTATTTGCATTTTTATTTTCACAAATAGGGCTTTCTTTAGCAATTGGAGCCTTTGTTGCAGGAATCATGCTTGGTAACTTACCTTACAACGTAGAAATAATTAGTAAAGTAAAAAACTTACGAGATTTTTTTTCAACAATATTTTTTGTATCTATGGGTGCAAAACTTACTTTTTCAGCTTTACAAGGATTTACGTTGCCATTTATTTTTTTATTATTGTTAACCGTTTTTTTCGCACCTTTAATGACTTTTATAACTACCATTGCTTTTGGGTATAATCGAAAAGTTGCTTTTCTTTCAGCAATTTCTCTTTCGCAAGTTTCTGAGTTTGCTCTTATTGCAGTAGCTTTAGGGGTAACAAAAGGTCATATAGGTCCAGAATTTTTATCCCTAACAATACTTGTTACCCTCGCATCAATTACCGTTACAGCTTATTATATGAAATACGAAGATAAATTATATCGTTTCTTACTACCAGTATTAAAAATAATTGATAATATATTTCCTACAAAAAAATCTTTTTCTCATTATACAAACACTCATGATTTTAACACTGTATTAGTGGGTTATGATAGGATTGGTTATTCGGTGTTTAAAACATTACGTAAACTTCACAAAAAAACAATTATTGTTGATTATAATCCTGATATAATAACTTCCCTTATCAAACAAAAAGTGCCTTGCTTGTACGGTGACATTGCTGATGATGAAGTTTTTAAAGAGCTTCATTTGCAAAAAGCTAAACTTATTATCTCAACAATTCCTAACCATAAAGACACGCTTTTATTGTTAAAAAGAATTAGAAGAATAAATAAAGACGCAAAAATAATTGTTACTGCCTATGTTGTAGATGAAGCATTACATTTTTATGATGCTGGAGCTGATTATGTTATTTTACCTCACTTATTAGGTGGACATCATGCAGGGATTTTACTTGAAGATATCTCAACAGATTTAGATAAATTGGTTTTTGCAAAAATAGAACATATTTCAGAACTTAAACGCCATAAAAAGAAACGCCACACTCACCATTTTCTTCATGAATTTGAAATATGATTTTTTTAATTAGTCGTTAGTTTTTTTTGCTTAAATATTCTACGAAATGTAAAAAAGTACCCTAAAGAATAAACAAATAACTAAAAGGTTAATAGGAGAGAAAAAATATGAAAAAGACAATTTTCTGCTTTTTTAAATCAGCTTTTTTAAACGTTTTACTTGTTTTTTAATAATATCAAATCCTTCTTGCCAGAATTCTTCTTTTCTTGGATTAACGCCCATTTCTGCCATTAAATCTTCTGGTTTTTTATTATTTCCTGAAGATAATAAGTTGACAAATTTATCTTTAAAAGAATTTCCTTCTTTTTCATACATCGCGTATAATGATAGTACAAAAAGATTTCCCCATGCATAGCCATAACAATAAAATGGTGTTGCAAATAAATGTGGTACGTACGTATATTCATATTTGAACATATCTTCTACTTGCATTTCGCCAAATTGTTCTTGTAAAAGTTCTAGCCATTTTTTCTCTAATTCTTCTTGTGTTGCTCCTTTTTCTATCGCCTTATGTGCGTATTCTTCAAATATGGTAAAATATGCTTGTCTTCCAATACTTGCGTATTCTCCATCTAACATTTTTATTAATAATACTTTTTTCTCATCATCGTTTTGAGTTTCTTTGAGTAATCTTTCATACAATAATTGTTCTGCAAATATACTTGCAGTTTCTGCTATTGGTATTGCCCAACCATAATTGAGTTCTTTTTGTTTTCGTGCTAGCATTGCGTGAATGCCATGACCAAATTCATGCATCATAGTAAACACGTCATTAATCTTATTTGTGTGGTTTAAGAAAATATATGGTTTATCTTCTACTTGTGACGAGTAACAAAATGCCCCTCCTCTCTTATTTTTTTGTGGAAATACGTGAACGTGTTGCGCATCAAATATTTCTTTTGCTGCTTTATAAAATCGTTTATCAAATTGTTTGTACGTATCTAATACTATTGCTTTACTTTGTTTGTATGAATACTCTTTATCTATTGAAAGTGCAAATGGAGCGTATAAATGCCTTCTTGTAAAAGGATAGTGGGCTCCCTGTTGTTTATTTATTTCATATTTAACTTTAAAATATTCTTTAAACATTCCCACATTTTTTCTAATAACACTAAGAAGTGCTTGCACTGCCTCATCACTAATATCATTACTTTTATTTCTTGCGTTAATTGGTGTTTTATAATTTCTTATTTTGACTGTGTCATTTCCCCATCCTATGACCACATATTTATACATTTCAGTAAGAATTGTTGCATTTTTTTCATAGACTTGATACAGTGCATTGTATGCTTCTTCTCGTAAAGCAGGATCTTTATTTGATGTATAACTCATCAATATTTCTCTGCTTACTTTTTCTCCTTGGAAGTCAAATTCAAAGTCTGTTGTATATATCTCATAGAGTTCATATATTGATCCTCTTCCTACTGCAGATTTTAATGAGAGCAATCGTTCTATTTTTTCAGTAAACGTATGCGGTTTATCTTTATATAAGGTGTATAAATAATAAGAATATTCTGCAAGCTCAGGTGCTTGAATAAATGCATTTGCTTTTTTGCTTTTTAAATGTATGAACCAAACTGGGAAAAAAATCATCTTATTTGATAATTCTCTTGCTATTTGCGAGAATGCCGTGTCTTTTGCAAGGATGTTTTTTTGTTGTGTATTTTCTGCTAATTGCAAACTATAATACGTTTTTATTTTCGAGAACAAAACACTAATTTCTTCTTGTTCTTCTATTAGTGTTAAAATATTTTTCGCAGTATATGTTTCTAATTGTTCTTTATGGCGTGTATAGCGTTCTACTTTTTCTTGTAGTTCCTTAATAAGTTCTTCATCTGTTTTTGCACCCAAAGTATTTGTTAAATCCCACTTTATTTGTTTTTGTTGTGTTTTGTTTGCCATAACAAGGTATGACAAGTAATGTCTTTATATAATTTTTGTAAGAAAAAATTTCTGATGGTTTTATTTATTATTTTTTTATTTTTTGTTTTTTTATTTATTTGTTTTTATGATTTAAATTATTTTCAAGAGCAGTATATATTTGAGAAAAATCAGTAACACCAACTTCTTGTTGTAGATTAGTAAGTTTTTGCTTAATTACAGAACTAGAATAGGTTACTAAATCAACAAGCTTTCTTATTTCTTCTTCTATTTTTATTGGTTGAAGACCAAAATGTGCTCTTCTAGCGCAAAAAACAACGCTTGGACTAATATTTGCTTTTTTACTTAATTCGTCAGCAAGTTCATATGATTTTTTGATATTTTCTTGAGAACTTTTTGCAACATAATGAGTAATATTTTCTTGGCTGTAGTTTTTTAAAGGATCTTTTCTTTTTTGAAGTTCAATTAATTCTTCTATTTTATCATCAACGGATTTATTTTCAAACATGTTAATATCTTTATTTTTATTTTGTTCAGGTTCTTCTTTTTCTCCTTTTTTATATTCTTCTAACCAACTTTTTTTATTATTTTCTTCTTCATATTTTTCTATATTTTTACTTGTTGCAGAAGCGCAAAATTCTTTTTCTATATCAAAATCCTTTGACCAATAATAAGAAAGTGTTGAAGGTCGCAAATGTAATTCTTTAGCTTTTTTTCTAAGAAAATTATCGTCTTTTAACAATTCAAGTTGTATGCCTACTTTTTGTTTAATGATGTTTTTAACATCTTCTTTTGAAAAATAAGGATTTCCTTTCATAACTAGTTAAAATATGGTTTCTTTTAAAAAAATTACTAAATAGTTTAAAAATCCTTTTTAGAAATTGGGTTTGTCCTAAGAGTCCTCTGAGTAACACTTCTACCTTGTTGCCATTACAGAAAAAGTACTAATTCATTAAAACAAAAAAATACTTCTTCATGCCAAGCGTTTTTTTTTTTTTTTTTTTTTTTTTTTGAAATTTCTTGTATTTTAAGTAGTGCTGGCGTTGTTGGCGTAGATGGTATTGGCTAACTCAAAGACTGAGGACAAAGCCTTAGAAATTTGAAAAGTTTCTTGTTTAAACAGTTTTTTTATTTTATTTGAGTATATTTTATTTGAGTGTTATTGATACAGGACAATGATCACTTCCCAAAACTTCATCGTGAATAGCTACTTCTTTAATTTTAGAAATTGCTTCTTTGTTGCACAAAATATAATCAATACGCCAGCCAATGCCTTTGGATCTCGCATTAAAACGATAAGACCACCAACTATATTTTATTGTTTCAGGATAAAAATATCTAAAGGTGTCCACATATCCTGCATTTAAAACTTCGTTGAATTTTGTTCGTTCTTCGTCGCTAAATCCTGGATTTCCTCTATTGGCTTTAGGATTTTTTAAATCAATTTCATTATGAGCAACATTAAAATCACCGCAAATAAAAATATCTTTTTGGTATGTATTTTTTAAGTTGTTGGCAAACCTTAAAAGTTTGTCATTAAATTTTTCTCTATATACTATTCGTTTAAGTTGGGGCTGGGCATTAGGCACATAAACACTTATTACAAAAAAATCATTAAATTCTGCTGTGAGTACACGCCCTTCATCATCAAATTCTTCAACATCCATACCTTCAAGAACAGATAGTGGTTTATGTTTGGTGTATATTGCAACGCCACTATATCCCTTGCGCTGCGCAGAAAAAAAATATGAATAATAATCTTCAATAGCAGTATGTTCTTCTTTTAAATTATCAAACTGGGCTTTAGTTTCTTGAATGCACAAAACATCAGGATTATACTCTACTAAAAATTTGTCAAATCCTTTTTTTGCAATCGCTCTAAGGCCATTGACGTTCCAACTCATAATATTCATATCATAGACTAAAAACCTTGTTTTTATAAACATTACTTTATTTCTATAAAGCTATGAAGTTAAAAAAATTAGCACTTAATAAAGAGAAAAAAATTTGGCCAATTTACGATCTTACTATTTCTGTAAATTTACCTGAAGGCGCAATAGATAGAGAACAACTTCTTAGTCAACAAAAAAAAGAAAATAAAAATGGTGTAGTTAAAACTTCTAAAGATAAACCTGTTTTTTTATGCGATCCAACATTTAAAGATGCCTATGATCGTATGAAGCGAGGACCTGCTTCTATTATTGAAAAAGATGTTGGGATGATTATTGCACTTATTGGTTTGACAAAAAATTCTGTAATTCTTGAAGCAGGAAGTGGAATGGGAGCTCTTACTGCGCAACTGGCAGCGCTTTGTAAGCATGTGTACAGCTATGAAATACATGAAAAACATTTAAAAATTGCAAAAGATAATGTTGCCATGTTAGATCTTGATAACATAACTTTCGTTTGTGATGATGTAACAACGACAACACAGCTTCCAGAAAAAAAAGTTGATGCTGCAATATTTGATTTGCCAAATCCTCAAACCGCACTCGCAACAGCAAAAAAAGTACTCAAAGATGGTGGTTACCTTGTTTTTTACACTCCTCAAATTACTCAAGCTCAAGAAGTCTTTAAAAGCTTAGGCGAAGAATTTAAATATCTCACAACCTTAGAGCTTATTCAAAGGCGTTGGGAAATAGATGATAAAGTGCTTCGTCCAAAACATTCCATGCTAGGACACACAGCATTTTTAACAGTGATTAGATACTTTTCGATGAAATAAACGTAAAGAATAACTGCGCGAGTAGTGCCTTAAAGTAAACTTCAAAAATGCTCTGATTCACAATGAACAAACAATCGTTTGTTGTTGTGTGCTAAAAACTTTGTTTTTTAGCATATGCAAGAGCATTTTTAGGAAATATAAAAAGGGAATCTTTTATGACTCTTCGCACTACGATGCAACAAATAGGGAATCTAAAAATTCCAAAAATATTGAATATAAGTTAACAACAAAAATTTTATTACACGCGACGATTTTGCACAGCGGTTTAGTTGCGAGCCAGGCGCTGCATGAATCGCGCCATGCTCTGATAAAGCGTCAAGGCGTTTGCGTTTTCTTTGTTGCTAACTTCAAAGGTGAACACAATGCAAGCATACATTTTAATTAATACGCAAAAAGGAAAAGAACAAACTATTTATGATGCTGTTTTAAAAATGGATGAAGTAAGTGGCGCCCACATCATTTTTGGCGAATGGGATCTTATTGTCAAAGTTAAACTTGAAAGTCCTGAATTGTTAGGAACTTTTATTCTTGATAATATTCGACCACTTCCTGGAGTAAATATATCAAGCACCTTAATAGTTGCAAAATAGATTTTCTATTTTGTCAACCAACGAGTAATTTTTAATTACGACTCTGGTTGCCAAGTAAAACTTTGGTTTTATTTTCTTTATTTTCTCTTCGTTCTCAACAAACATTTATAAACGACTTCTTACTACTGCTTTTTAGTTATGTTTGCGCAACAAAGCCCTACTTTTACGGAGATTTCGCAACAGCGGTTTTTTTCGCCAAAATCGCCCTGCATGAATCGGACGATTTTGTGATTTGCTCCAAGGTAAAAATTATGGCGTAGGTGTTGCTTATTGAGTTGATCTTATGGTTCGAATTGCAATAATTGATAAAAAAAAGTGTCATCCTGATGAGTGTCAAAACTTATGCATGAAAAAATGCCCTGTTAATAAAATGGGCGAAGAATGTATTACTTTACAAGCTGGTAAAGCTCATATTTGTGAGCCTTTGTGCGTGGGTTGTGGTATTTGTCCACGAATTTGTCCTTTTGGTGCGCTTGACATTATTAATCTCCCTGAAGAACTTGATGAACCTATTCATCGTTTTGGAGAAAACCAGTTCTCACTTTACAATCTTCCTGTGCCTGTATTTGGAAAAGTCGTTGGTCTTTTAGGGCGAAACGGTATTGGAAAATCTACGGCTATGCAAATCCTTGCAGGCGTCTTGCAACCTAATTTTGGCAATCTTTCTCAAAAAAAATGTTCTACTCAAGAAGCCTGCGATAAACTTATTGAATATTTTAAAGGAACTGAAGCTCAAGCATATTTTGAAAAGCTTAAAAAAGAAGAAATTGTTGTTTCTTTTAAACTTCAACAAGTAGAACTTATACCAAAAACATATTCGGGAACAGTTGGGGATTTACTCAATAAAATTAATGAACAATCTCAAGAACGCTTTGAAGAAATTCTTTCTATATTAGATATTACCCACATAGTAACTCGAGATATTACTCACATTTCTGGTGGTGAACTTCAAAGAGTTGCAATCGCTGCTTGTGTTCTTAAAAAAGCAAATGTTTATTTCTTTGATGAACCAACAAGTTATTTAGATATTAAACAACGACTAAAAATATCTGCATTTATTAAAAGTTTAGCCGATGAAGACCATGCTGTTATGGTTATTGAGCACGATCTTATTATTTTAGATCACGTTACGGATTACATACATTTACTCTACGGAAAAGAAAGCGCCTATGGAATTGTAAGCGGTGTAAAAGCAACTAAAAACGGTATTAATACTTATTTGAGTGGTTTTTTAAAAGAAGAAAATGTTCGGTTTAGAGATCACGAAATTACTTTTGAAAGAAGCGCTTCGCAAGAAACTATTTCATCAAGAGAATTATTTTCGTGGAATGATTTTTCAACAACTTTTGGCGAGTTTTCATTAACTGTAAATTCAGGAAAACTTTTTGCCCACGATGTTGTAGGAATTTTAGGGGAAAATGGTATAGGAAAAACAAGCTTAGTAAAAGAATGGGTAAAAGCAGCAAAAGATTTACAAACTAAAAACGAGCTGTATGGTGATGAATCGTTTACACCGACTTCTTCTTGTATTATTACTCCAAATGAAACAATAACTGACTTACGAGTTGCTTACAAACCTCAATATATTCCTGTAAGTGATGAATTAGTTCGTCTTTATTTACAAGACGCGCTCAAATATGAAATTCAACTGATTCGTCCTCTTCATCTTGAACCTTTACTTGATAAGCAACTTGACCAATTATCTGGTGGTGAACTTCAACGAGTAGTTATTGCCAAAACACTCGCAGAAGATGCTCACATTTATTTTTTAGATGAACCAAGTGCATACTTAGATGTTGAACAGCGATTATCGCTTTCAAAAGTTATTCGAGAAATGATGGATATTAAACGAGGAAGTGCTTTTGTTGTTGATCATGATTTATTAGTTATTGATTATATTTCTAAACGACTCTTAGTCTTTGATGGGCAACCCGCAATTAGAGGAGAATCAAAAGGACCTTTTAGTATGAAAGAAGGTATGAATGAATTTTTACAAGACCTTATTATTACCTTTAGAAGAGATGAAAATAATAATCGTCCACGAGTAAATAAACTTGGTAGTCAAAAAGACAAAGAACAAAAAGCAAGTGGAAACCTTTACTATGCGGACTAAGAAAAAAAATAGTGGTGCATTTACATCTGCAAATAGAAAGTCTTCAACGCCTTGTGGCCATATCAAAAAACAGCGTGATTTGCTGAAAAAAATTTTTAATTTTTTTGGCACCACGAGAAACACAAAGTGTTTCGACTCGGCTTGCAACGCTGTTTTTGCAAGTTCCAATAACAACGTTTTGAAAAGTCCACGCTTGTCGACTTTCTATGTTGTGAAAGATAATTCTAAAAAGAAGTCTTCACACTTATTTAAGAATCGTAGAAAGAATTTTTTAGTTATTGGCGGAATGTTTTCTTTATTTATTTGTGTTCTTTTTTTATCTTTGCTGTTGGTAACAATTTTTTCTCCTTTGCACAGTCTTTTTTTACACGATGATTTTGCTCAACAAAATGATCGTCAAGTAACTCGCTTTTTAGTGACTGGAAATGAAGATGTTTTTTCTTCACAAGAACAATACACCTCCTCTTCTTTTATAACATCAAACGAAATAAGTCATTTGCGAGATGTAAGAAAACTTTTAGGTTTTGCTTTACTTATTTGTCTTGGTAGTTTTCGTTTATTTTTAGCTTGTTGGAATAATCGTCATTATAGTAGAAAGTATCGCGTACAAAAGGGGCGCGTTCAAAAACCAACTAATGCACAACGTTTTGCGATGATTGCGGGAGCTTTTGGATTTTTGTTTTGGTTGCTTTGCAATGTTTTTTCTCATATTTTTTTCTTTCAAATCTCTTTTTCAAAGTTGTTTATTGCTTTTCATCTTCTTTTTTTTGCGCAGGGTAATTTTTCATTTTTGCCTACTAGTTTTTTAATACGTACTTATGCTCAATCTTTTTTTGCATCCATGGCGGTAAGTTGGTTTATTCTTTGCTTACTCTTGTTATTTGCTTTTGGTTTGGCTTATGTTTTTTATCTGAACTATCTTCGTAAATAATACTTTTTATTGTACTCTTGATTATGCTGCTAATAATAAT
>JBKHAG010000021.1:0-13518 GCA_046543005.1 Candidatus Woesearchaeota archaeon
TTCGCACTTATAATCCTCGATTCAAAAATAAAATCTATACGACCAAAGGCGATAACAAAAACGCGCAGTATACTAATGTACACCATGTGGGACAGCGCCAAAATGAATAATTATTTATTAAAATAACAAGCATATTCTTGCGGAAACATACTATATGAAGAAGGTATAACCGCGCATTTTGAATCATTAAAAATAGTGGGAAGTTTAGATTTAACATAGCGTTCCCCCTCAACAGTAAATGTCCCAAAACGAATTATTTTATGTGCCAAAACATCATATTGTGCTGCAAAAGAAAGTAAATCAGTAGCAAGACCTCTATCTCTAACATCTTCGCGAACATCAATAAAACGAGTAAAATAAAGCCAAGAATCTTTTTTAGTTCTAGAAAAATGAAAATGTGTCCATTTAAAAGATAAAATGCCTAACAAGTCAGAGTCAGATCTTGCAACAATATTTACATCATAATCACAAGTTTTTTCTTTTTGCTTACCTTGACGCTCAAAAGTATGAAGAGAATCATCTAAAGAATAAACCTCATCTCGATTCAAATATAATCTTCTACTAGCAACATCTTTTCTAAGCAAAGAAAAACCCTTAACTAACGAATCATTAGAAGAATCATTAAACTGTTGAAAACGAACCAACACATCTAATTCTTCTAAAGAAAGAGGCTCAATAACAAAAGGAACATAAGGAACAGAATCAAATAATGCAGAGGAATTATAACGAGAACCAATAAAATTTGACAACCAACTCATAAAAAAAGCAAAATGAAGCTACTATTATAAAAGTTTGGAAGAAAAAAATAAATAGTACATAAATAAAAGCAGCAAAAAAACTCACCCTTTAGTGCATTGTTCTTCTACGACCATAAACTCTTGATTATTAAAAAGAATCTTATCAGAAGCAAATAATTTACGTTTATTTCTTGTTTGAACAACACCATTTACTTTCACTTGCTCATCGCCAATAAGTTGTTTAACTTGTCCACCTGTTGGTGCAACATTATGAATTCTAAGAAAGGTATTAAGTTCAATATATTTTGTCATAAATAAAGAAAAGAAAGAGGACTTTTTAAAACTAAGGAAAAAGAAATAACAATTCACCAACAAGCTGTCGCTACAAAATACCGCTCACCGCATTCCGTTCACCGTATGCTGTTAAGAAAACGTCCCCCCTGGCAGACTTGAACCACCGACCTCGCCGTACCAGCTGATCGTCTTTCATCCGTACCACGCGTGGTGGTTATCGTCGGACGACATCTACAGCGGCGCGCTCTACCAGCTGAGCTAAGGAGGGAAGAGCTTTTCATCGAACAATACATTGAACTATGAATAACATATGAATTCATTAACTCTTTATAAATATTTATGTTTTTTACAAAAATTCAAAGAATAAGAAGAAAAAAGAAAAAATGTAAGCCCGCTCACCAATCACTAAAAACCTCCCAACCTGTTCACTACTCACTGCCTGCCTGCTCACTACGTGCAGTTAATTATTTGGCCCGCCTAAGGTTGCTTTTTTAGATTCTGTGGTTCGTTGCTTGCCTTTAACGTTTTCAAATTTTGCTTTAACATTTGGAAGACCAAGAGGACCTACAAGCTTAAGCTTTGCTTTAATATTATAGGTTACAATTCGTTCTTCGAAAGGTTCAATAACTTCAAAATCCCATTTGATAAGTGTTCCTTTGTGTTTTGTTCGCACAACATCGCTTGGTTGAAGTACTCCTAAACCTTCATTTATGTGAACATTTGCAATAGTAGGAACTTTATCTAAAACTCTTACATTGTAAAAAGATTTACCTGTTCGGTTTCGAATAAAAACTCTTACTCGCATATCACTAACGCCTTCATTATCCTTTCCAGTCACAATAGCGTGTTTTTTAAGAACTATTGGTGTTCGCAACTTCATATACAATATAAATGCAATAAGTGCTAAGAATAAGAAAAGTGGTATTGGTCGGTAATTTTGAGTAACTGTTATAAGTACTTGTTCTTGAGGTTGTAATGTAATATCCCAATTTAGAGGACCTAACTTTTCAACTTCATTTGCTTTAACAGTAATTGTTGTAAATAATCGTTCAAAAAAAGGCACATCAATTTCAGAAGATATAGTTTTTACAATATTTGCATTGTTTGTTAATTGTGAAACTTTTGTTGTTTTAAAAAATACAGTATCTTCTTGAAGAACAACTCGTTCAATTAAAGAATATGCTTGAATTTCATACATTTTTGATGCTTGAGCTACTCGTTTTCCTTCATAAAATAATTCCGTTTCGAGTTCAAACTCTCCAGGATCTGTTACGCTATCAATATCAAACCAAAATTCTAAGGATTTTTCTTCTAAACCATTAAGTGTCGTTGTTTCTTCTAAAGAAAAATGATCTGAAGAAATAAGGATTTCTAATTCTTCAATATCTAAAATATTCCTATTTCTAAAATTTAATACAACAGGCACCGATTCTCGAGGATCAACTTCAGAATCCATAGTAATTGAAAGAGAAATCGCTGGTTGATAACTTCCATCGCCTATTGAGCGAATATAAATTGTTGTTTGGGTTTCAAGCCTATCTTGTGCAGATGAAAGAGTTACAGGAACCCCATAAAATCCAGGACTCTTATAATTTGATGGCTTCGCACGAATATTAAGATCAAACGTCTTGGTTTCCCCAGCCCCTACACGAACTGAACTAACACCTTCTATTAACCAATCCACCGGATTTGCATTAATATTGTATACTTGATCCACGCTACGCGTGTTTGTAATTGTTAAACTAAATTTTGCTGCTTGTTCAAAGTAGATGAAATTGGAATCTTCGGACTGTGGCTGAATGCTTGCAGAAGACGCACTTACTAAAGCAGAAAGTGTGGTTGCAAAAAGCATCATCACAGCAAATATTACTATTATACGCATTAATTTCATAATTGACCCTCCACTTGATGGTAACAAGTTGAATATATAAATATTTCGCCAAAAAGACCTCTGTTTAAAAGTCAAAAAAAGACATACTATAAGCTCATACACGCGCGTTTATGGCGCAAAAGACAAAAATATCAAAAATCCCCTTATCAAAAAAAGAAAACAAGAGAAGAATGATATAACACAGCTAACCAATAGTACTCTTTTGATCGAGTTTAGAAACGTGTACGACGTTGTCAGCAAGCGTTGCTAAGCGTTGCTCGTGAGACACTAAAATGAGTTGTTCTAAATTAAGTCGAGAAAGCACGTCTCGAAGATTATCAATTTGTTCTGTAGAAAATCCTGTGGTAGGCTCGTCTAAAATAAGTAAATTTTTAGTATGAAGTGAGCTAAAATATGTGTTAAGAACTTTTGTAAGTGCAAGTCTATATGCGAGTGCAACACTTGTCTTTTCTCCACCTGATAAATTATCAAAATTGGCATCAAAACCGTTTTGAGAAATGAGAGGAGTAAAATCTTGATCTAGCCCAACCACAAAAGAATCATCTTCTACAAGTATAGAAAACCAGGATGCAAAATAATTATTACTTTCTTTGTACACCGAGTATAATACTTTTTTTTCAATAACGCCTATTAATGGAGTGAAAAATTCACCAATCCAAGAACGAAGATGTGTGAGTTTAGTTATTTTTTTATCTATGAGTTTTTTTTCTTCAATAGTTTGTTCTAACTGTTTGAGTTGTTTTTGAACAAAAGATTGTTTTGTTATGAAGGATTCATTTTTTAAAGCAATTTCTTTTTCTTTGTTTCTTGCTTCAAGCAATTTCTTTTTTGCAACATCATCATTAACAACTTTAGCTTCAGAAAGTTTTTGCTCTACTTGAACAAGATTATCTTTTACGGCTTTTTCTTCATCTTGAAGAGTTTGAACATCTCGTTTTAACTGCAAAATTTCTTTTTGCATTGTTTGGACATGATTCTTTTTTTGCTCTAAAAGTAAATATTTTTTTTCTTGATTTAGAAATTCTTGTTGCTTTTTTTCAATAAGCGCCTCTTTTTCAGAAAGTTTTTTCTTTTTAGTTTCTAAAACTTTACGCTGTTGAGATAATGATTTTTCTTGAGATTTTTTTTCTTGTAGTAACTTATCTTTATGTTCGCTAGTGACTTCTTGATAACAAGTCGGACAAGTAGTAAGTTTTAACGCTTTGTTTGCATAAGAATGAATCGATTTTTCTTGAGCTTGCAAAGAACCAAATTCTTGAGAAAGAGTAAAGGAAAATTCTTGAAGTTTTCGTTTGGCACTTAATAGTTTTTCTTTTTTTTTGCTATTAAAACCATCATTTGTTTTAGCTTCTTCAATTTTAGATTGTTCTTGAAGAACTAGTTTTTCTTTTTGAGAAATTCGTTGAGATTGATTTGTTATTTGACGAATAAGATCTTTTTGTTGGGTTAATAAAAAATCTTTTTGTTGTAGTAAGCGTAAACGTTCTTGTTTTTGTTTTTGTAAATGTTCTACTTCTTCTTCAAATTTTTTTGTTTGAGCACTTCTCAAATCTAAATCTTTTTGTATTGCAGGAAGATGTGCTTTGATTTCATTTTTTTGTTTTAAAAAAACATCTCGTTGTTCTTCAAGTTGTTTAACATTATCCGTTTGACCTTTAAGTCGTTGAATTCTTTCACGTAAATTAGATGTATAATAAGACATGTTTTGAGAAATTTTTTTATACTTATCAATACCAAAAATTTTTCGTATAATATCTTTTCGAGTGTCAACACTGCCTAATAAAATTTCTTTAACTTGTTCTTGAGGAGTATATACTGTAAAACGAAACAAATTAGTTGATAAACCAACAAGTGATTCAGGATAACCTAAGAGAAATAAAACTTTTGCTTTAAGTTCAGTAGGGGTGAGTTCTTGACTCTTCCCATCTATAGTTATAGAACATGAGGACTGAGAAATTGTTGAGTTGGCACTGGATGTGGAAGTAGATTTATGAAGCAAACGTTTTATAGTGACATTTTTTTTTTGAATTTCACATTCAAGATGAACAAGACCATTTTTTTGACCATAACGTAAAAATTCTGCAGGCGAAGTTTTCCCTCGTAAAACACCAAAGAGAGCAAACTCTACAGCCATTAATATTGTAGTTTTACCACTACCAATATCTCCTTGCAAAAGCGTTATTCCTTTTGAAAAAGAAACATCTAAAGATTCATAGCTACGAATATTTTGTAATACTAAGCGCTTAATAAACATTAAAATAAAGAAAGTTTAAGGAGTATTTAAGAATTTCTCAAAAGTAAAAAAACAACAAAAAAAAGGCAAATTATGCTAAGAAAAAAACAACAAAATCAACAGTTGCTAAGAAAAAAGGTAAAAACACAAGGATTATTTCTTCTTAGAAGATCTTTTTTTTACAGAAGATGATTTTTTTACCGTGGCAGTTTTTGCTTTTTGAAGTTTCTTTTTATCAGACTTTATTTCTTTTTCTAAAAGCTTTTTCTTACGTTCTAATTGTTCTTGTTCTTTTTTTAATCGTTGTTGCTCATTATGAATTCTTTTTAAAAAATAACCATCAAAATGTCCCACAATAGTTGCTATAAGAAGCGAAAGTATCATACAGACTACTATAAGCTGAACAAGTGTTGCAATATGCGTTGTAAAACCAGTTAGAGTAAACACTGAAAGTGATAAAACTACTACTGCTACTGCAACACCTTTTGGGAGCATAAGCGCCATAAACCAACGCTCTTTTGATAAAAACTTATTTAAAGGAAGCGTTATAGATAACACCACATAACGAAGAAGTATTGCTACAGCAAAAACACCTGCTGATTTAAGTAAAAAAAGTCCTGTAACATCAAGCTTTACAGCAAAACCTACCAGAACAAAAACTAAAATAACAAAAATATTACTTAGTACTGTTACAAAAGATTGTAATTCTTGCTTTTCTCGCAAGTAAATATTTCCAAAAAATAGTCCTGTTGTAGCTACTGCTAAAACTCCACTTCCTCCAATATACTCTGCAATGATATAACAAAGCAAGATTGCTGCAAGTAAAAATGCTGGTTCTAAAGATTTATTTTTAATCTTTTTTAATACGTGAGGAACAGTATAACCAACTAAAACTCCTAAACCTATTCCTGCAACTATTTGTAAAAGCAAAGGAGATACTTGTCCTAAAACCACTTGAGAAATATCTGATGATTGTACAGACAATATTTCAAATACGATTAATGGTAAAATAACAGTAAAAGGTGTATTAATAACAGATTCTATTTCTAAGAGTTGAATTACTTTGTTTGTTGAGTTTTTCACAATGTGAAATAAGCTTGTTGGATCCGTTCCTACTAAGGTAACCACAAATATCGAAGAAAGTAAAAGTGGTGTTAATGAGATATCTTGATAGAATAAAAAAGAAACTAAAGGTGTAAGAATTCCCAAAGATAAAAGTAAAAATAGTAAAAATAATTTCAAAGATCTTCCAGAATAAGAGTCTACCATACGTAAACTAAATTTACTAGTTCCTTCAAAGACGACAATTATTAAGGTAAAAAGCGCTATGGTTACAATAAACATTTCTGAAAAGGTAAAATTAAATAAATTAATTGAGTGTAAATAGCTCATTACAAGACCGGCGACTAAAAGTAATAAAACATTAGCGGTTTTAAATTTTGAAGCAATAAAAGTTACAACTAAACCAAGGGTGAGAATAAGCGCTAGTGAAAAAATTGTTTGTAACGCTGCTTGAACAACCATACACCAAATCAAAGAAAAATCATTTATAAAACCTTCTTTTTTAAAAAATATAAAGTCTTAAAGCAAATGTAAAATATAAAACACTACAAAGATATGCATTATAGACCACGTATCACAAACCACTGACTATAAACCACTTACCGCAAATAACTCACTACAAGCTAAGTACCACAAACCACCCACCACCAATGCATGAGAGTATCTAAATTTTGTTTTAGGATTCGGACTTATTCGTATGCTTGCATCATTAATTCATGAAGATTTACTTCTTTAGCCTTCTTTCGAATTGGTTCTAAAAGAATATTTACGTAATCAATAACACCCATTTTTAAATCAGCAGGATGAAGTTTTTCACTTACAAAAGATTCTTTGACTTCATCAAAAGTTGTAAACTCTAAAGGCCCACCAAATTTTTCCGGACGATTAATGATAAACGTTTTTTTTTCATCATGCAATTGAGGGAATGCAACTAAACGTAAAAAATCTAAAAACCAGTTTTCTGAAACATTACCAACTTCACAAAATCCTTTATTGAGTTTTTTACGAACAGTTTTTTCTTCATCTAAAATATCTATTTTGCTATTAGGATTACTAGCGCTCATTTTTCCACCGGGTTGTAATCCGCCAATAAGTGGACTCATTAAATGAACTCTTTTTTGATAACCCACAACAGGTAAGAATTCTCGTGCGAACATGAAAATTTTACGTTGGTCAACACCACCAAATTGCGCGTCTACTTGTAAATATTCCTCGTCTAAAGCTTGCAATACAGGATATAATAATCCTGAAAGTTTAGGGTTTTTTGATTGTTTAACAACTTCTGCACCAGCACGTTGAGAATCACGAACATTAGCAAGTGCTGCGATTTTATACACGTCAAGGGTGTATTTTTCACTCGTTTGATAATCAAGTCCCCTAACAAATTTTAGTTTAGAAATATCTGCACCTATAACAGTTAACATTTCTTTAATAATAAATTCGTAATACTGCGTTCGTTTTTTTAACTGTTCCCAATTAGATTTCATATTATCTAAAAAAGCATGAAGATCTGCAAAAAGAATAGTTACTTCGCTTCCCGCATTTAAAAAATCTCTAATTTTAAAAAGAGGAATAAAATAACCAAGATGAGGTTTTCCAGTTGGAGCAGTTCCAAGATACACTTTCATATCTCGTTGTTTGAGTATGTCTTTGAGTTGTTCTTCTCCTACTACTTCTTCAAGATTTCTAGTAATAAGAGCGTATTTTTCTTCTGGAGTCATGCAAATAACAAGCAAGGAGAGGTTTATAAAGTTTTATATTAAAAAAAGTATTGAGATACTTTTATATAGTTGTACAATTCTAATAGTTGAATGAAAAACAAGTCACAACAGCAACAAAAAGTAAAAACAAATTCTTATGATTCTCCCAAATATACCTTTATTACAACTCAAGATGTACTAACAGAAGCTGTGCACGAATGGAAAAAACAAGATGTTTTAGCAATTGATTTAGAAATGGAAAACAATTTACATCATTACGGCGCGTATATTTCACTTATTCAAATTTCTACACGAGAAAAAAATTGGATTATCGATGCTCTCGCATTTGATGACCTTTCACCAGTGTGGAATATTTTTGAAAATGCAGCAATTCAAAAAATTTTTCACGATGTAAGTTTTGATTTTAGAATTTTAAATACTCAATTTGGTTGTAAACCAAAAAATATTTTTGACACTGAAGCTGCAGCCGTTTTACTTGGTAAAGAAAGTGTAGGACTTCAAACATTATTACAAGAATATTTTGATGTAAAAAAAGAATCTAAATTTCAAATGGCTGATTGGACTAAACGACCAATCAAATCAGCAATGCTTGATTATGCTAGTAAAGATACTATTTATCTTATTCCTTTACGTGATAAGCTCACCCAAGAACTTGTTCGTGCTAAACGTTATAGTTGGGCAAAGGAAGAATTTAAGGCCATTGAAGAACAGCATTTTGAATTAAAACATCCAAGTTTTTATGATTTACGAGGTCTTAGACAATTTCCTGAAGAAAAATTAGGAATTTTAAAAGAATTGTTTGATTTGCGTGAAAAACTTGCTAAAAAAGTTAATCGTCCAGTTCATTATATTCTCAATAATAAACGTTTACAACAAACAGCATTACACCCAACAAAAAGTAGCAAAGAATTTGCACAACTTAAAGGCGTTCATCCGATTGTTCGTTCACAATCAAAAGCTTTTTTTGCAGCAGTTCAAAAAGGTAAGCACAAAAAAATAACTTTACCAAAAAGAGAAATAAAACGTTTCTCTCAAGAGCAAAAAAAAGAAGTTGAGCTTCTCAAAGAAGTTCGTAATTATTTAGAAAAAACTCATCGCTTATTAGCGCACAACTTTTTAACAAAAGATCATCTCACAGAAATTGTTGCGAGTAAATCATTTTCTTGTCTTCTTGAATGGCAAAAAAAAGAAGTTCATAAAGCACTTAAAGAATTAGGATTAGAAGAGAAATTTTCTTCATTTAAAAAATGAAAAAATAAAATAGAATAAAAAAAAGTAAAAACTTATTCAGTTTCTTCAAGATAATAACCAACAAGAATATTTTCTTGTAAAGTCCCTTTAACTTTTACAGTTTCGCCTTCTGCAGGGACTGATTTACTTGCTACAAAAATACTTCCTGAGTCGTCAGCTAATGTATATCCTGAAAAAGATCCTATTTTTAAAACGTTTTGAACAGTTCCTTTCACAACGACATCGTGATTGATATTTTCTTGTGTTTGTACGCTTTGAATTGAAGTCGAACATGCTGTTAAAAAAATTGTAAGCCCAATTACTAAAAGTCCTAAAAATAATTTTTTACCCATGGTGCTATTCTTAAGAAGTATTTATTTTTATATGTTTTGATTAAAAAAGAGCATACGGGCACATAATGCACAAAAGACAATGATAAAAAATGTTAATAACAAGAATAACAAGAATAACAAGAAAATGTTAAAAAGAATATAAAAACTAAACAACAACAAAAAAACAAAAAAAATTAAAAGAAAAACGAAAAGAAAAAAAAATTTAAGGATTAAAATCCTTGACGTTGTGAATCTTGTTCTTTTTTGTCCGTATTAGTATTTTTTGAAGGATCGGTTGATTCTTCATCATTTGAGTTTTCTGGAAGTGCTAATTGTCCTTCTTTATACCCATCTTTAAAGATACTTTGACCTTGAAGTTGTTCTTTAAACATGTGTAACATGTAAAGTACTTTTTGAGGTTCATATTCTCTTGCATCAGAATCTTTATCAAGTTCTGAAAAGGAATTATATAAATGAGATTCTAAATTCTCTTTGGATGTTTTTCCATAAATAGATTTTGCATCAAGTTGAGATTCTTTTCCATCTTTTACTAAACCAATTCGATAAAATTCAAACTCATCATTACCTTTAATAGATTTTTTTACAACTTCTAATCCATTTCCTTTGTATCGAAGTAAAAAATCAACAGGATTTTTTTGTTTTACACTATCAGTGTAAGAAGTACCGCTTAAATCAATAAAAACTGTTTTGTAAGCAACATCATTTACTGTTGAATCCGCGTTTTCTTTGACTAAATCAATAAGCGTGTTAAAAGTGTATACTTCTGGGGAGAAGTTTTCAACGGTTGATTTAGGAATATTATTGTTGTATGATGTAAAGTCTTTTGATCCGCCACAAGATGTGCCTAAAAAAGCCATCGCGCCAGCTGTAAGTCCAATAAGAGTATTTCGTAGTGTATTGTTATGTTTCATGAATAATCACCTAGAGAAGTAAAATGAAAGATGATTTATAAATATTTCGTTATGTTGTCACTCTTTAGTTAACTGATTTAGACCCGCTGAATTTTAGGATAGGTGCCTACAGGCATAAAAACTTGAGAAGATTTAACAGCCACACCTTGTTTTTCATGTACGAGCTGAGCTGAAGTCATTAAACAATTTCCAACACTAATAAGTTCATTTTTAAGCGTCATAACCGCAACAGGCTCACCTACTTGAATTTCAGATTCTACTTTTGCAATTCCTGGGACTTTAAGAGTCGCGCCATGACAAAGAGTATCAACAGTAGAATCCAAGACCCAAATTTTAGGTAAATGAGCTACTGCGTTTTCAATAGGTTGCACAATTTTTCGAAGAGGCTCTTCATTGTTATCTTGAGTATAATAATGCATCGCATCAGTTAAATCTTGTAATGAGCAAAGATTTGATTCCTCTGTGAAAGGACCTGCTTTTGAACGACGAAGTTGAGCCATGTGTGCAGCACTTCCTAAAGCAATACCTATATCATGACATAATTTTCGAATATATGTTCCTGCTTGGGTTCCAACACGAAACAACACGTCTTGATCTTTTATTTGAATAATGTCTAAATAATAAATTTTTCTATAACGCCATTGACGTTTAATTGCTGATTTTACTGGAGGAAGTTGCTTTATTTTTCCACTAAATTTTTCTTTAATAACTCTGCGAAGGTCTTCTTCTTTAAAAGGATCGTGAACGTGCATAACACACACGTATTCTTTTCCTGCAGTAAGAAGTGATTGAACAACTCTTGTGCCCCGACCAATAGCTATAGGCAAAACACCAGTTACTTTAGGATCAAGTGTACCTGAGTGACCCGATTTAGAAACATTAAGAATCTTTTTTACAAAAGCACTTACTTGATGAGAAGTCGGACCACTAGGTTTATCAATATTAACCACGCCAAAATTTAAAAGTTGCGAAATAGGGCGTTGTAAAGGGTCTATTCCAAACTGTTGAGAAGTTTTTACATCTTGACGAATAAGTTCTTTTCGTTGAATTTTTTCAAAAGGAAGTTGTCCCATTAAATAAAAGAATAAAAGAAGTATTTTTAAAGGTATGGAAAAGAATGCTTCATCTCAAAAAGAATAAAAAAGCATATTACAATCTTGACCCTAATTTCAACACCAAGCGATTTTGTGTAACTTGCGTACGAAGTTACAAAAAACACAGGGGTTTTTTGACACAGTATCAAATGTTGTGCTACAAAATGACTGCCAGTATAAACAAGTTATTAAACATATACAGTAAAAAAATATTCTCTGAAAAGAAAAGCAAAAAATCAAAGCGTAAAATAATCAGGAAGTTGTAAAGGTTTAAAACGAACAATTCGTTTATTATTTTTTGTATATTGTAATCCAACATTATAAAACAAAGAACCATTTTGAGAGGAAGATTCATAAAATAATTGAGAAGAAAAAAGCGAATAATCGTTTTTAGATGTGTTTGTTGAAAAAACAGTGGTCGAAATAATAGATTTAGACACTACTTGAGATAAATCATGCGCTAAAAAATGAGCACTTACTTCTCTTTGTTGTTGACGATGTCCACTAGCACAAAGAATGTCCAGATCTTCAAGTAATAACAACAAATGGCCAGGTCGAGAATATAATAATTTAAAATCCAAACAAGAAACTTTTTTTGTTAAAAAATAATTTTCAATATCCATACGGCGTAAAAAAGCTTTTTGTAAAGCAGCTTTATTATTTAATAAAGAAATAAGAGATCTTGCTTTATCATCAGGCGTATATGTCATAAGGAATCAAACCACTATTTTTCTTTACACACCTCAAAAACAAAATACAACAAAAATGAAAAAATTGAAAACAAAAGGAAATAAAAAGGAGAACAATATAAAAAGAATTACTTCTTTTTCTTTATTTTTTTTATCTCTTTTTCCAAGTCTAACTTATCCAATAATTCCTTGTATCGGTTTCGAATAGTAACTTCAGTTACTCCTGCAACGTCTGCTACTTCTCGTTGCGTTCGTTTTTCACCGTTAATAAGAGCCGCCACATAAAGTGCTGCTGCAGCAATACCTGTTGGTCCTCGACCGCTTGTAAGTTCTACACGTTGAGCTTCTTCAATAATTTCAACACTTTTTGATTGTGTTTCTGCTGAAAGCTTAAGTGCGCTTGCAAATCGAGCAATGTAATCTGCAGGATTACTTGGAAGAATTTTAATGCCTAACTCTCGTGTGATAAATCGATACGTTCGACCGATTTCTTTTTTTTCAATATTACTTGCTTCGCTAAGTTCATCAAGTGTTCGTGGAACGTCATGTCGTCGACAAGCCGCGTAAAGCGCTCCTGAAACAACTGATTCCATGCTTCGTCCTCGAACTAATCCTTTTTGAACTGCTAAAGTGTAAATCCGACTTGCTTCTTCTTCGACAGGAGAAGGCAAGTGTAAATAAGAGGAAACACGTTTTAGTTCTGCTAAAGCAAGTTTTAAGTTTCGCTCAATAGCTGTTGAAATACGTTGTTGCCATTTTCGTAATCGAAAGAATTTGTTTTTAGCTTTTCCGCCAAATTTGTAAAGGTCTGCTTTTCGTCCTACATCCGTTCCCAGTCCTTGATCAAACTGAGTATATGTCATAGGAGCTCCTGTTCGTCGTTTTCGCGCTGCAGCGTCACTATCGAATTCTCGCCATTCTTGATCGAAGTCAACGAGTTTATCTTCGATTACCAAGCCACACTCTCGACAAATGATTTCTCCTTTATCTTGATTATAATGAAGATCTAAACTGCCACATTCTGGACACCGTTTTACCATAGATTTTGCCATACTACTATCCCCTCTTATTGCGTAATAAAATTACTAGAAAAGAAATATACCTATAATTTATGTCAATAAGCACACACTTACTAGCAAGGAACTCTTCACAAGTGCTTTGAGCCCTCTACAACCCAATGCACCTAAACAACAAGTCATTTATATATTTTTCGGTTTTTTTCGATTTCATTTATAAATATTTAGCAAGTTTTATAAGAAAAAAACACCATTTTAAGAAAGTTAACAAAAACAAAAATCAAAAA
>JBKHAG010000022.1:0-12337 GCA_046543005.1 Candidatus Woesearchaeota archaeon
CAAAAATCAAAAACCAAAAATCAAAGAATCCATAAAGAAAAACAAAAAAATAAAAAAAACAAACCACAAGCAAAACAGAAGATAACATAGTAGTAAAAAGAGTTTTTAAAGAAAACTTTTTAAAGGCACGAAGCTAAAGTAAACACAACAAATAAAAATTTCAAAACACAAAATCAAATATACAAATAATATGCGACAATTTCGCACAGCGGTTTATTACAAGCACGGCATTGCACAATGACACTGTGCTCTAAAAGCTGTCAAAGTATACATTATTTTAGAGGTGAAAGGAAGTGTTTTCTCAACGACAAGGACAGACATGGTCATTTGATTTACTTATTGCAGTAGTACTTTTTGTTATTATAGTATCAGTATTTTACGCATTTTTAGCACAAGATTCTAGTGAAGATTCCACTGACGAACTTCAAACAGGAGCAAAAACAATCGGATACAACCTTAACTGTGATCTTTCTTCAAGTCAACATTGTGTCATTAAAAATAATAAGATAGATACCGACCAACTCCAAGAGCTATGGGATACATACGATACAGTTGGTTATCAAGAACTTCAAAAAAAGTTAAACATTCAAGGAGATTTTTGTATTTACTTTAAAGATAAACAAGATTACTTAGTCCCTATCGAACTTGAAACTGAAACAATTTCAGGAATTGGAAATCCTACATTTAAAATTAACGAAAATATTAATTGTAGTCAAGTACTACAAAACTATTGAGTAAAGAAATGAATTTTCAACCAATTATAGAACATGCAACATATATACTATTACTCATCGTTAGCTTTGCAAGTATATACATAGGAACGTTTTTAGCCCGTTGGGCATTTGATGAAACTAACGCCATGCAAAAATGGTTTTTACTTTGTGAAAATATTCTTCTTGCATTAACATTATTTATAATAATTATTTTTTATCCCCAATTTATTGCATTTGGGCTTATTGTTCTTAGTGCTTTATTTATCTTAGTATTTTGGAAAAAAACAAACCACAATACGATTGATTATATTATTATTGCAATTCTTACAGCATTTAGTACAAGCATACCCGAAGCATTCATATATACAATCACAATATTATTTTTGTTTGGATTTTTGAGCAGTATGCACAAAGCAGCACGTCTTTTTGCCAAACCCAATTCTGTTGCAAGAGAACTTACTAAAAAACAAACTAAAATTCTCAAAAAAGAATTAAAAGAACACTATAAATGGTATCCACTTATTGCTGTTGCAACATATATTCTGTGTCAGGTAACAACAAAAGTAATTGTGCTTATTTTTTAAAATTCATAAGTTATATCTGTATACAGTCATATAGTTGTTTTTAAAATCAAAAATACCGGCCTTGTTTAAACTACTGTACATTTGTATATTGCGCATTATTATTTTTTTTATTTTTATTATTATTATTATTATTATTGTTATCGCTTTTGGACAACTAACGAGCAGGGGGTAAACAGCTAAGCACATAGCCAGATTACTATTTCTGTTGTAATTGGCAGTGTAGATAAAAACTCCTTTTTGAACAAGACCAAAATACCACATTATTTAAATAAAAATAGTTATTTTTCGTAAGATATGAAAAAAATTATCACAAATGATTCATCAACAACCTTTTATAACGATACAGTTAATGAAACATATCACACCACCAGTGGCGCAATAGAAGAAGCACAAAAAAAACATGTTTTTCCATCACAAATCCTACAACGCATACAAAAAGATAAACTAAAAAAAGTCACAATTTTAGATTTTTGTTTTGGGCTGGGATATAATTCCTTGGTAGCATATACACAAATTCGCAAAAAATATCCAGATTTACAAATTACCATTCTTGCTTTGGAAAATGATATAGCAATTATGCAAGCATTACAAGAATGTAGTGTACCTGAAGAGTATATAACTGCTCAAAAACTTTTTTTTAGTGCAATACAAAAATATAGTGCAAGCTCAAAAACCATTCAAAAAATTGACCCACACACAACAATCGTATTTTATCTTGATGATGCAAAAGAAAGTATAAAAAAAATCCCTAGCAACAATGCAGATGTTGTTTTTTTTGACGCCTTTTCCCCTAAAAAAATGCCAGAGCTGTGGACAACAACAATTTTTAATCAAGTCTATCGCGCAATAAAAAAGGGTGCAACGCTTACGACATATTCTTGTGCTCGCCACGTTCGCAACAATTTAAAAGAAGCAAAATTTACAGTTATTGACGGTCCTTGTGTTGGTAGAAAAAGTCCAAGCACTATTGCAATTAAAAAATAGTCAACACGTGCCAAAGGCGATGAGTATATTAAGCAATATTTTGGACAATATAGGTTTTTATCTCTTTGAGAACAGAGCATTAAAATAAATACTTAGTTATTTGAAAAAATAATCAAGCTTTACATCACTTCCAATTTCTTTAAGCCGAGGAAGAATACTGTGCTTAATATATTCTTTAAACTGAGATACATTTTTTGGACGAATAGTATTTTTTGCTCTTTCAAAATCAATCATCGTGCACGTTAAACTACCAACTGCATTGTGTTTTGAAACTGTTAAAGATTGTTTAAAACTATTATTGCAACTACTTGATTTACAGATTATTATGTGCTTGTAAGGATTAGTCATTTCAAATTTATTAATTCCAGCACTATCTAAAAGAACACATTGCGAGAGAATATCTTGAGTAACTTGAATAATTGCTTGAGGGTCATACGTGGTTTGTAACCAAGAACCAAGAGCTTGACCTTTAAGGTATTGCATTATGACCACATCTTTATTTGAAAATTCTAATTGTGGACCAATACCTAATTTATTAACTCGTTTGAGTTGTTGAGATTCTAAAACGATTGGTTGCAATGCAGTTGTTGTGTTTTGTTGAGTTTTTGCAACAAAGAATTTTTTTGTTGATTTATTTTGAACTAAGGAAACAACTCCTCTTTTTCCTAAAGCGAGAACTCCTTGAAAGGAATACGAAGCAGGAATTTTTTTCTTTATAGTTATTGTGTTTATATTTCGTTTTTGTAATTCATTTTCTTGAATACACATATCTTGGCAAAAAGATGATTCAGACAAAAGAGATTTTTTATCAATATAAGTGCATTCATAGCAAAGTAGTTGCTCAAAAAATAATGAATGAGTTGCAATAAGTAAAAGCGACCACCCTAACTGTTTTGCTTTTTTTTCAAAAATTTCAGGTTGAGCAAGAGAACTTGTTAATAAGTAAACACGTCCATTTTTTGTAAGATAAGAACGTGCTTGCTCTAAAAAACGAAGAGCAACTTCATAGCCTTGAGGCCCGCCATGAAGTGAAGGATCAATATATTTTTCTTCGTCATTTGGAAGATATGGCGTGTTAAAAATAATACAATCAAATAATTGAAAAGGAACCAAACTAAATAAATCACTTTGAATAACACGTATAGGTAATTCTTCAAGTTCTGCTACGCAAGAAAGTTCTTTTATTGCCAAGGGATTATTATCAACAGCAGTTACGTTTCGAGCTCCATATTTTACTAATTCAAAAGCAATATAACCACTCCCTGTACCCATATCTAAAAAAGAAAGATCGCTTAATTGCATATGTTGTTGCGTAATCCACAAGCCTAATTCTCCAAGAACTTTTTTAGTAAAGAAAAAACTATCTTCATCAGCTTCATATACAGGCATTAAAGAATTATCTTCTTTTTGAGGAGTTGACATAGCAAGTGTGAATTGTTGCTTATTTTAAAAACTCTTCGTCTATTTGTTTCATATAATCACGTGCTCGCTCAATAATAGCATGAATAAAATAACTTTCTATTTTCTCATTAAAAATTGTTCTGAATAATTCACTTTCAGTAATTTGATACGTTGCTCTAACTTTTTCAATTAAAAATAATTCTCGGCAACGAAGAAGTTGTCTTCGAATATTTGAAGAAGCAACACCCTGTAAAGGAACGCCATGATCTTTTCTATTTTCAATAACAAGTTCTTCAACTTCCCTACTAGAAATTGCCTTGTCTTTACTTTGAAGCATTACATGTAAAACATCAACAACAACATCACGAGAATCGCCAGGTTGTAAAAGACCAAGTGTCAAACATAAACGCCGTACTAATTCTCGACCGCTAAAACCATCAGGTTTTTCATATTTACGAAGTGTAATTTCTGCTAATGGTGTATCTCGCGCAATTTTTTTCTGTGCCATTTGAAAATATGTACCCCAATTGTATAAGCTTTGTGTGAAGAAGATCCCCTAAAAAAGTTTCTTCACAACCCCTATAATTATTACAATACAAACAACACACCAAATCTGAATTTAGCGCGATGATTGAAAAACCCTTAGACACGACACGTGCAAAGGTTGTAATAATCACCAACAATAAACATTGCTGGCGTATTACAAAAATTAAATAAAATACAAACCCAACACGATAAAAATGTGTTATATCCAATACATAGTTGTGTAATCACTTAATTTTTGCGACGACAAAAAAGCAAGCATTGCAATGCTGTAACATAAGAATTAAAAAATTCTTTAGTTAGCTTTGTGCCATCATAACTATAGAGCAATCAACCATTTATATAGTTTTTGCTTATTTTTTCTTATCATTGATGTTGTTTAATTACCAAAACAAAAAAATAAATAAAAAAATCATATTTCTTTTGCGCACCAGTAGCGTTTGCACAATACTACGAATGCAATAATAAACATAATAATACTTAATACTTGACCAGTTCCAAAAATTCCAAACAGCCATCTCACGTCATCACGCCAAATATTTGCAATCGTTCTAAGTAAACCATATAATAAAATAAACAGCCAAGTTGTGTAACCTTTAGCATAAGCTTTTTGAAAAAAAGTCTTGTAGCAAGAATTCCACCAACGCATAATAAAAGAAGGCATTACTTTTTTTGATTTTTTGTTTGATTTTCTAAAAGTATAAGAGGGCGTTTTTTTAGATGATTTTGTTGATTTTTTATGAGAAGCACGTAGTCGTAATTGTTTTTTATCAACCATAAAAAGAACTACAAAAATAAGTATATTTTTTAGTGATTCATAAAGTTGTGAAGGGTGACGACAAGCAAGCTTTCCTGTTTTGGCGATTGTTTCATTAAAATAATTAACGCACCAAGGAACCGTAGTAAGTGTACCTATAAGTTCTGCATTAATAAAATTAGCAACTCTTCCAAAGGCTAAAACAAGAGCTGTTGGAATAACGATGTGATCAGTAATTTCATAAAAGGACGTATTATATTTTTTACAAAAAAGATATGTGGCTACAATAAATCCAAGCATACCACCGTGTATACTCATCCCCCCAGTCCAAATTTTAAAAATTTCTAAAGGAGCAGAAAATAAAATATCTGTTTGAAAAAATAAAAACTCCCCTATTCGACCACCAAGAATACCGCCAAGAATAATATAAATCATATAGGTATCGATTTGATCAGGTAAAAGAGATAGACGATTTTGTTTTGCGCGTCTGCGAAGATACCAATAACCAAATAAAAAACCAAGTGCGTAAACTAATCCATAATACCTAATATCAATTGGTCCCAAAGAAAGTAATATTGGATTTGGTGAAATTGCAAACATACACCAGTATAATACAATCTCATTTATAGATGTTACGAAAAAATGTTAGCGCAGTATATTTACAAGCTAAAGAAAATACCTTGCGTTTTTTGATGCATTATAGCAAGTTACAATACATAATTAGTACCAAAAGCGGTGTTAAAGTCTGAGCACAGCTTTGTATATTTTTTAAAAAAGATGCTTTGTCCAAAAAGGAATAAAAAAGTATACTAAGGCCTTGACACGATAATGAGCACAAGGCGATGTATGCAGGCGCAGTGCTATAAAACCATCACTGTTGTGGCTTGTCGCTTTAGTATATGAAAAAAAAAACTTTCTAGACGAGGCCAAAAAACAAGGCGATATAAACCGAAAACTTATAAACTCTTTTCATATTATCATATACTATGAAAACTAAAAAACCAGTTATTATAATTAATTGTAAAACCTATGCTCAAGCAAGCGGTAAGCAAGCTGTGCAACTCGCACGAACAATTACAAATATTCGCCCAACACAAGCTAAAATTTTAATGAGTGTGCAAGCACCTGATATATTTGCTTGCGCTAACACAACAGTTCCTATTTTAGCTCAACATGTAGATGTTGAAGAACCTGGAAGTCATACTGGAAAGATAAATATTAAATCACTTGTTGAAAATAAAGCTGTGGGAAGTATTGTTAATCATTGCGAAAATAAGATACCTTTCAAACAAATTGCCCAAACTATTGCCCTATTACAAGAAGCAGGATTACTTGCAATTGTTTGTGTTCAAAATCCTAAAGAAGCTAAAAAAGTTGCAAAACTTGCTCCAGATATGATAGCAATTGAACCTGCTCAACTTATCGGAGGAACTATTAGCGTTACTAACGCTAAACCAGAATTGCTTACAAAAACTCTTAAAGCCGTCGAAACAATAAATGAAAATATTCCTCTTCTTTGTGGAGCAGGAATAAAAAATCAAAGGGATATGCAAACAGCTTTAGACCTTGGCTACTCAGGAGTTTTAGTTGCAAGCGGTGTTGTTAAAGCAAAAGATCAAAAAGCAGCAATTGAAGAGCTTGCAATAAAGAAAAAAGAAAAGCCGACTTCAAAAAAATAAACACGGACCCCTTGCATAAAGGGGCTTATGCTTGAAGTAGGTCAAAGTCTTAGCATACCTTGTTATACTTTTTTTAATAGAGCTTGTAAAGCAACACATTAATAAAGAACAGTATAAACACATCATAAAAATGGTTAATTTTTGGACTATAGCAGATAGCGTCATGCGAGAAGCAGATATTATTTTACTTGTTATAGACGCACGTCTCGTCGAGGAAACAAAAAATAAAGAAATCGAATATAAAGCTAAAGAAATGAAAAAAACGCTAATTACAGTCATTAACAAATGCGACCTTGTTAATAAAGAGGAGTTAGAACAATACAAACAAAAATTTCATCCTTGCGTTTTTGTTTCTGCACATAAATTCTATGGCATAACCATGCTAAGAAAAACTATTTTGCGTTACGCGCAAACAGTTCCTGTAAGTGTTGGTGTTGTTGGATATCCTAACACAGGAAAATCAAGCGTTATTAATTCATTAAAAGGTAAGGCTTCCGCAGCAGTTTCTAGTGTTAGTGGTTATACTAAAGGTCGTCAAAATATTAAAGTAGGAAGTAAAATAAAAATTATAGATACCCCAGGAGTAATTGCAGAGTCTGATGATAAAAAATCTGTAAAGCTTTCAATTACTGCAAGTAAAAACAATAAAGAAGATCCTGATTTAATCGTTTTTGAACTTATTAAAAATCATAAAGATGCCATTATAGAATTTTATGAACTTGATAAAGAAAAAATAAAAGGCTTTGATGATGAAGAAATTTTAGAAGCAATCGCCATTAAACGTAATCGTTTCAAAAAAGGCGCAGAGCCTGACACGCAAACTACTGCAAAAATGATTTTACAAGATTGGCAAAAAGGAAAAATAAAAGTATAGATAATAACAATAATACTTCTTAATGTTTAAAAATAAAACTCTCAGATAATATCTATACAAATAATGTAATACTCATTGCTTTTTGAAAATAATAAGTATTTTTAAAATACTAGTTAAAGATATTTTATACAACAACATAAATTTGTTGGGCAGAACCATACAACAAATTCTCACCAGTTTCTGTTTCTTGATAGACTTTTACCACAAAACCATATTGTCCTTTCTTCACACCATCTTTTGGAACGGTGATTTGAATAGGAACGTATTCTTGCTCATTGTTTTCAAGCTCAAAACCATTTGTAAATCGGGAATGCAATAAAATCCAATCATCAACTTCGTTTCCAGTTTCAGCATAATTATTTGCAGTTGTTCCACTATAAGAAATATCTACTAAAAAACTTTTTGTTTTTCCCAACTCATTACTTATCCCTAGATTAAAAATAGCGCTTTTTCCTCGTGAAACTTCTGAAAGACTAAAAGGTAAAATTACTGGCGCGGAGCCGTCAATAAGTAAAGCTTCAAGTTGTTGTTGAGCTTGCTCACTTACTGTTTCTTGAGCTGAAGAAATTTGTGTTTGCGCTTTAGAAAAAATAGAAAAGCCAACCCCCAAAATAACTACGCCCAAAATGATAACAATGAGCATATTTATTGAGAGTTGAAAACCTTTTGAGTTCATCTTCATATCCTCAAAACTCAAAAATTAGTGGTGTTCGATAAATTCATACTCTCTGATGAGTAAGAATGCAAAAATTATCATTAAAATCGCTCCACCACAAATAATAAAAAATCCAAACAAGATATCTGTTGAAAAAACAATTTTTACTAAGCCTACAAGCATTACTAAAATGCTTAATAGCAAAAACTTGTCAAACACCATATGCATAATTTGAAATTCTTCTGATTTTGTTAACGTTCGTTTTCTTAACATTTTAGTTCACCTCTAAGCCTCTAAATTTACAAATAATGGTTGTTCTTCAACAATTTTATCTTCGTCATACTCTTCATCACAATATACTTGAAATGTACATGCGTAAGATCCAAAACCTAAATCACTATTTGGAATTATTTTTGCGAGAAGTTTTCCAGATTCACCTTGTTTAATTTTAGTTGCGATTTGAATATACTCAAAAGGATCTTCAACAGAATCAACTTCCTCACAATTAAGAGCTATTTTTGCACCTTCAGATTCACAATGACCATCCTCGGCATTATAAAAACTAATCCCTAATTGATTTTCTTTACCTTTTTTTAAAACTAATTCTTCGTCAAGATTTGCAATTCGTTGCGTGCTTGTTGCATCTTCAGCAAGATCAACATCAAAACCCAAAAATTCATCGGATTTATTTCGCACACCTTTTACAATACCTAAACCAAGACCTAAGACAGCCATTGCTAAGACTAAAATTACTATTGCATTAATAGATAATTGCATAGAACCACTTCGGTCGCTTCGACCTTTAGTATCAAAAATTTTCATTCATACACACCTCATTTTATAATTATTATACTAGGATACATCAATTTTAGTTGTTCTACTTTATATACTTTTCGAAGAGTAGGCTTTGGCTAAAAAGAAAAAAACAGCCCATCGAGTTAATAAAAAACCCTTGACATATCTTTAAACAAACAAAAAAACTTATTTCTACAAAACTTTAAAAAGGAGAAGTAACTACTCCACGAATATGGCTCACAACGAAAAAGAGCAACCAATTGTTTTACAATCCTACAAACAAACAACAAACTATACCGGAGCAGCTTCTGCTCTTATGAGTATTATTCATTATTTTCAAGAGGATTTTCAACTTAATGAAGATAACGAAATAGACATTTGGTTAAAAACGGCAATTCTTCCAACGCGAGCTTCTTCAGTCTTTGGTCTTGCATTGTATGCTAAAGAACTTGGACTCGAGCCAAAAATTGTCATGGAAGATAAAGATTATACATATCCTGATTATCGATTTAAACGATATACAAAAAAACAAATCGAGCTTGCTCAAAAAGTTGCTAATCGTTATTTAGATAAGTGCGAGGAAGCACATATTCTTATTATTGAAAAAGATTTTGACGTTAATTATATTGATAGTTTACTTTCTAAGCGAAAAATTCTTCTTGTTCGATTAAATGCAGGAAGACTTCGAGGAACAAAAAGCACTTCTAAATATATTGTAGTGTATAAAAAAAGTAAAAAAGACCCTAATAAATATTTTATTATTGATCCTCGCAGGCGTCGTAAAAAAGTTACTCGTGAAATGCTTGAAGAAGCTCTTGTTGAACTCAAGACAAAAAAGAAACGAGAAAAAAGCATGATCGTCTTTTAACTGATAAGCAGCGGTCGGGGTTCAGTAAACGGTGGTGAACAGATTACTAGATCGCTGGTTGCCCACATTCTACTCACCAATTGCTGTTTATTGCAAGGCAGTATAGTCTGCTAAAATGACGCCACCAAGATCTTTTGCTTCTTTAACACCATGAAGTTTTCCGCCACTTTTATCTACTATATCTTGAGCAAGTTCTAAACCTTTAGGATCAAGATTAATTCCAACTACAGAAATACTAATGTGTTGTGCACTCGCAGCTAAGACTTTTTCTCCAACTATTCGTTGAGGCTCATCACTAGTAGTATGTAAACCATCAGTTAAAATAACGATGTGTTTTATTCCTTGTGCGTCATGCAAGAGTTCTGTTGATTTTTCTATAGCTAAAGCAATATCGGTTTCTTTTCCTGGGCTTACCACAGCTAAAGGTTTTGTAAAGGTGAGTAAATCTTTAGTAAGATGGACAGTATTTGCAACTTCTGATTCAAAAAGAACAAGGCCTACTTGGTTACTATCCCGAATTGCTCTATGCGCCAAAGATACGCCGGCTTTTTTTGCAAGGCGTAATTTTTCACCTTTCATGCTTCCACTAATATCAAGAGCATAAATAATATTTAATTTTTGTTTTGATTCTCGCTCAAAACTTTGTAAATCATTTTTTTCAAGTATTTTGTGACCTCTACGAAGAGCAGTATGCACTGTTTGTCGCAAAGCAATATCTTTATAGTGATCTTGTGATTTGTAAGGTCTTGTAAAACTTTTTTCTCCAAATATATCGGTTTGTAATGTTGATTGTTCTCCAAGGGATGATCGGGTTGCAAAGGTTTCTTTATATTCTTCATCAATTAAAAAAAGTGCTGCTGTGTTAAGCGCTTCAGGAGTAAATACGCCTCCTTTCTTAATGACTCCTCGCTCTTGAAGATTTTGCGCGGAATCTTTGAGTCTTTTTTTGAGTTCTCGTTGAAATTCAGGAATAGAAATATTTTTTTCCACAAAACGAGGATCGTATCCTCCTAGTTCTCTAATAATTGTATCGCCGTATAATTTTTTTGCATTCTTATAATTAGTAACTAACTCTTTAAACATCATATCAGGCATAAATGAAGAAAGATTTTGATTAAATGCCTCGTCAACAAGCATACCGTCTTGAATAGATTGAGTGTCCATTTCCATAACCGAACGAGGTAGTCGTTCTTGGTCAGGATTAGAGGATAATTTTCCAGAAAGTTCATCACCATCATGAAAAGATTGCACGTCTTGAGGAGTTGGACCGTCTTGGTTTTCTTGTTGAGCAGAAGAATCTATTTGATCATCAGATGCCTTATTAGGGAACATCACCTTCTTCTAAATTAAGCTGATTATCATCACAAAATTGTTTAAATTCTTCTTTTAAAAATTTTGCAGGAGACTTCATGTACGCTAAAGATGGTTTAAGCTTTATTCGATGAGCTAAAACACTAGTAAGTGATTCGAAAATATCAAGCGCGCGTACTTGTTTATGATTATTAAGTTGAGCTATTGCTTGTGAACGTTCATAAAGACCAATACTTGCTCGAACACTAGGAACTTTTTCAAGATCAGGATTTTTTCTTAAGTTACGAATAAATTTTACCATGTTTGTTTGCAATAATGAAGGAAACTCAACAAGTTTGATGCTTCGTTTTTTGACAATAGTTTCTTCGTCTTCTTGGGTTGTAGGATAATGAACGTATATTAAATCAAATCGGTCAAGTAATACATCACTAAGTGGTTCTGTATTTGTATCTTCAGGGTTCATCGTTCCTACAAATACAAAGTCAACATCAACGTCTACTTGAAAACTCCCTATAGTTATTTTTTTTTCTTCTAAAACTTGCAAGAGCGCATTTTGAAGTCGTTGAGAGCAACGATTAAGTTCATCAAAAAAGAGTATTCCGTTGTTTGCTTTAAAGAGTTTACCAGGTGTAAATGCTTGTGGACTAAGAGGACCATATTTCATTGCTTTAATGGGATCAATATCGCCGATTAAATCTTCCACAGTAAGGTCAGGACTTCCTTGTACTCTTACGAATAAGTCTTCTCCTTTGAATTCTTTTGTTGGTGCAGGTTCTAAGTCTTTACAAAGGCATTGTGGACACACTGGATGCTCTGGTGAGCAATGAAAACCACAGGTTCGTAATTTTTGAGGCTCAAGTAAATGAGCAACATCACGTACGAGTGTTGTTTTTCCCATTCCAGGAGCTCCTATTAAAACTGCATGTCGTCCTAACATGAGTGCAGAGGTGAGTTGTTTTTTAACGTCAGCTAGTCCAACGATTGACGTGAACTTGTTTGTAGATAAGGTTTGAAATTTCATATCCAAAAAGCCAATGAGAGAGACTTTATAAAATTAGCGAAACAATGGCATTGTTCAAAAAGGAGTTTTTATCTACACTGCCAATTACAACAAAAACAGTAATCTGGCTATGTGCTTAGCTGTTTACCCCCTGCTCGTTAGTTGTCCAAAAG
>JBKHAG010000023.1:0-12209 GCA_046543005.1 Candidatus Woesearchaeota archaeon
TAACACCTATTAGATCTAGAGTAACGCTCTAGTGGTTCTTTGTATTCTTAGGTGTTATGTCTTGTTTTGGGTCTTTTTTCCCATTTTTTTCGGTTTTTCTTTGCTTAGTTTATTATTGTAGTTCTTTTTGGTATTTGTTGATGTGGTATGTTATCAGTTGATGAGTATGTGAAGAAATTGCGTCAGGAGGTCTTGGTGCGTGGTTATTCGTTGAAAACATTCACTTCTTATTCTTTTTTTGTTAAGGAATTTTTAGAAAAATATTGTTTTACTTCGCTTAATCTTTCAAAATCGACTGTTAAGGCGTATGTGTTGTATCAAATTGAAGGTGGTCGTGGTGGAGAAACTATTCGTTTGAGTGTGTCTGCACTTACTTTTTTTGCTCGGGCTGTTTTGGGTTGGGATTCTTTTGTATTGGATACGCCTTTACGCCCTAAGAAGAAAAAAACACTTCCTAAAGTACTCCCTAAAGAAGAAATTTTAAAAATGATTGAGTTAACAACAAATATTAAACATAAATTGGTTTTGCAATTATTATATTCTTCAGGGTTGCGACTTTCTGAACTTATCGCTTTAAAACGTAGCGATCTTAATTTTTATGATTCTACTTTGAGGGTTAATGCAGGAAAAGGTGATAAAGATAGAATAACAATTTTTTCTGAGTCATTAAAAAATGATTTGTTGACATATATTTCTCAAACAATATTTACAACTCATTACTTGTTTGAAGGTCGCCGTGGTAAGTATTCAGCAAAAACTGTTCAAAAAATTGTTGAAAATGCTGCACAAAAAGTAAAAGAAGTTGATTCTAATTCACAGCTTCCTGTTAGGGTGCATCCTCACATGCTACGTCATAGTTTTGCAACTCATCTTTTAGAATCAGGAACTGATATTCGTCTTATTCAAAAATTATTAGGTCATTTAAGTGTTAGAACGACACAAGGGTATACATATGTTGCAACAACAAATTTTTCTAAAATAAAGAATCCTTTAGATGATTGAAATTATGTAGTTGGTTTTATTTTTAAAAGAAGACTTGAGAAAAAAGAAAATAAAAGAAAATAAAACAATAAATACTTAGAAGTTTTTCTTTACTCCTTTGTCCATTGCTTTTTGGGCATTGTCTTTTGACATCATAGCACACATAGTTGTACCACACTCTGGACATTGCCCTTTAGCCATAAATCCGCCTTTAGCAGTTTTATTCATCATTGGACTTTTCATTTCTTGACCTTTTTTCTTACATTTTACACAATATGCTTGTACCATTTTATTTTTCTCACTTTATGTAGTAGTGTATTGTTTATTTTTTGTAAACTATTTTAACTACATTTTATCTTTAGAATGAATATTGCGTAATGAGCTTTTATATAGTTATCTTTAATTATTGGCCTTTTTTGTGTTATTTTGCGTTATTTTGTATAATGTTGTATTATTTGTTGATTTTATGAGCATTTCACATACTTTTATAAATGGTTGCTGATTTTCTTGCGTTATTCGTACAATTATATTTGTTTGGTGACAAAGTACAAAGTTTATTTGAATTCCTGTTGGTTTTTTAAATGAACTTTAACATTTTGACTTTGAATAAATTTGTAACGAACATATCTTAACACGCAAGCATTGCTTGGGCTGTGGAGAAGAAGATGGGGCGTCAATACAATTTATTTGGTTCTCCCTCACTTTGGAGGTAGGTATGTATGAGTAAAGAAGATATTATACAACAACAAAAAGACGATAAACTCTTGTTAGGTATGAAAAGCTCTATTAAAGCTATTCGTAAAGCAACAGTTTCAAAAGTGTATTTAGCAAAAAACTGTCCAGAGGTTATTGTTGAAGACATAAAACATTACGCGGCTCTTTCAGGCGTAACTGTTGAACGGCTCACTATCAATTGTGATGAATTAGCAACGATGTGTAAAAAACCATTCTTCGTTTCAGTTGTCGGAGTGAAAAACTAGGTGTTTGTCATGTCAGTAAAATTTAAGTACGATGTTGATTCCTTGCAAAAAATGCGTGGTTTTGAAAAAATAACGCATACGCGATTAAAGGATCTCGTTGAAACAGATACTAAGATGTTTTTCATTGTTGAAAAAGGATTTTTGCAAAAAGCTTTAGGCGGTAAAGAAAAGAAAAATGTTACTAAACTTGAAGAAATATTCAAGAAAAAAGTAAAAATTATTGAATACTCAACAGATGTTATTCGTTTCACAAAAAACGTTTTAGCTCCCCTTAAAGTAGTTGATATCAAAGAAGATGAAGGTATCATAACAATTACTGGTCCTGATCAAAAAACCAAAGGGTTAATGATTGGTGCTCGTGCAGGAAACTTGCGACTGTTTGAAAAAATCGTACAAAAATATTTTCCTGATATTTCAGAACTAAAGGTTATTTAGAGGTAATTAAAAATGATACATATAATGAACACATTCATTTTCACTTCTCTTGATTTTATGGAGGTACAATAAAATGTCTAAGAAAGCTCAAGGACTTAATGCTGGTAAAAAACTTCAAGCTCGACGAAAAACTGGTCGATGGAAAAATAAGTGGTATATTAAAAAACATTTAGGTTTTGCAGCAAAAGCAGATCCTTTAGAAGGTGCAGCTCAAGCTTCAGCTATTGTTTTACAAAAAATCCAAGTAGAAGCTAAGCAGCCAAACTCTGCTATGCGAAAATGCGTTCGAGTACAGCTTATCAAAAATGGTAAACAAATCAGCGCATTCTTACCCGGAGATGGGGCAACAAAACTTGTGGATGAACACGACGAAGTAGTTGTAGAACGAATCGGTGGTGTTATGGGTCGAGCAAAAGGAGATCTTCCTGGTGTTAGATGGCAAGTTATCAAAGTTAATGATCAGTCACTTAATGCATTATTGCATGGTAAGATTGACAAAGCACGTAAATAGGTGGTGACAAAATGGCAGAAATTTTAGCATTTAACAGATGGTCTTGCTCAGATATTACTGTAGAAGATCCTGGATTAAAAGACTATATTGTTACAAAACCTGTAATTGTTCCCCGAACGGGAGCTCGTTACGCTGGAAATAGATTTCACAAATCACGAGTGTTTATTGTTGAACGACTTATGAACAAAATGATGGTTCCTGGTCGTGTTGGTACAAAAAAACACAAGATTTCTAGTGGACACACAACAGGTCAAGCTACGACAGTGTATAATATTGCTATTGAAGCGTTTAATCTAATTGAAAAACGAACTGGTGAGAATCCTATTAAAGTTTTCGTAAAAGCTTTAGAAAATGGTGCTCCGCGAGAAGAGATTATCACTATTGAATATGGTGGTGCTCGTTATCCAAAACCAGTTGAGTGTGCTCCTCAGCGACGAATTGATAGAACGCTTAAGTTGATGACGCAAGGCGCATATAAGTCTTCTTTTAATAAAAAGAAGTCAACTGCGCAAGCACTTGCTGATGAAATTGTTGCAGCATACAATCTTGATCAAAAAAGTGTTGCTGTTTCAAAAAAACTCGAGCTTGAGCGCCAGTCTGATAGTAGCCGATAATTGCGAAACGCAGTGAGTTGGGTTTAGAATTCTGGCTTTTTTTCTTTTTATTTTTTCTTTTTATTTCTTATTTTCTAGTTTTAGAAAAGTTTTTATATATTGTTTTGTGAGTGGATGCTATGTATACTATTTTTACTCGAGCTCATAATGATATTGTTCATTGCATTATTGTGCCTTCTCATGTTTTTGAAATTTTTTATGAGGGTCATGTTTTAGCACATTTTAAAGATTCTCAAAAAACTTGTTTAGTTTATCAACACAGTAATAGAACTGTAACTCGTTCAGATGCATTATATGTTTTTAATAAAATTTTACGCCATTATGCTTCTCGAGCTCAATTGTATGTTGATCATAGAATAGATACTTTTTTCCCTGTCTATGCTGAGTTTTTACATAGAGGCGTATTTGGTAGAACTATTTCTTTTGTACAAAAAGATCGTTTTGGAGCAGTTTTAAATAATGTTAATTTTCATAATCGGTTTTTTGCTTTTCGTTTAGTAGAGTTGCCTCCAAATGCTGGTGCAAAATCTTTAAGAAAAAAATTACTTTCTCATATTCCTCCTTCGGATAAAGAAGCTTTTGAGCATCAACATTGGTCAAGAATTGGTCGTTTGGTGAGATCTAGAAAAGAAAAGTATGCTAAAAAAGGTATTGAATTACGTTTTTGGATTGTTGCGCACGCGCATCCTGTATTGAGAAGATAGTTGTGTTTATTTGTTAATAGAATATTTTTTGCTAAGTTTTTGACTTACAACAAATATTTTATACTGTCCACTTACGCTTCTTGCGTAGTTGGTTGCTTTAATTGATTGAGGTATTTTTTTTTGAACTTCTATTTCGTGAATTTTGCTATTTAAAAAATTAGTACCTATTTTAAAATTATAAATTGAAACTAGTTCGTGTTCGTTTTTGTATTGCGTGTTTGCTTCTAAAAGTCCTTCAATAGTTGCTTCTTTTAATTTTTCTTGATTAAATAAGGTGTATTTAGGAATTGTTAATCGATAATTTTTTTTCTTAAAAAATTGACTAACAAATTGCATGCACTCGTATTCTTCGTGGTTTTTCATAGTGTGTAAAATGTGCTTGTATTTATAAATATTTCTTTTTTAATCACTTTGAAGTGGTGTTGCTTTTGATTTATTTTACTCTACTTGTTATTGCTCATTTAATAGTATGTACTGGTACGTATTTACTCTTCGGGTTTGTCCTAAGAGTCCCACAAGTAACACTCCTGCTTTGCCATCATTACAAAAAAAGTATTGATCCATTAGAAAAAATACTTCTTCATGCCACGTGTTTTTTTTTTTTTTTTTTTGAAATTTTTTGTATTTTAAGTAGCATTGGCGCTCCTGATGTGGATGGTATTATCTAAATCAGAGACTGAGGACAAACCTTTGCTCTTCGTAACATTTATCAATGCGTCTTGTTTAGTTACGTGTATGTCTCACGAACAATCTTTACAAGAATTTGAAGAAAAGTTTGCAAAAGAAATTGCAGGAATTTGCGATGTTGACGAATTAAAATCGTTATATGCAAAACAAATCGCTCATCGAGATAAACAAATCTTAGAATTGCAAAAACAAAATGAATTGCTCTTAAAAACTGCTTTTAAGGAAAAAAAAGAGGCTTCTTCGTTGGAAAAACGCTCATAATCTTCTTTATTTGTTTTTAAGTTTTATGTTATCTTACTTTTCTTGCGAAAAATACTTATACTTATCCCTCTTTTGACTTTTTATGAAAGTAAAACATTTTTATCAATGCAGTTTTTGTTCGCAGTCAAAAAACTGTTTTTCGTTTGACGAGTTTTCCATGATTTTTGCCATTTGTAGATCGTGTTATGATGAACTTATTAAACAATTACCTTTTTATGAAACGCATGATGATGTTTGTTCTTTTTGTGGTTTGACTACATCTGTTAAAGAAATTGACGGTTTTGAAAATGATGCTTTTTTTACAGATGTGTGTATTTGTAAATCGTGTACTCAAAAAATTAATGAAGCAATTGCAACTTCTGCTCACTTAATGAAATAGTTTTTTTTTTTTTTTTTTTTTTTTAGAATTAAAACTCTTTTTTGTATATGTTTATTAAAAAATAACAACGAGGACTCCCTAAAGGGTGTATAGCTGTCCTCGTCGTATAGCTTTTTGTAAATCCTGTGTTAGTATAAACAGCAAGCGCAATACAGTCAAGCAGTAGTCTGCTTTTCTTCATTTTTTCTTGCTTTTGTTGTGATAGTAGATATTTTTAATGAAAAGAAAAAGAAAGGTGCTTCGCGGTCGTGTTCTTAGGGGAGGGTGGTTAAAGAAGTTATCAACCACGAAGAACCTTCTTATAGGGGTTAGATATATTAACAGACGGCATACAGTAGGACTGTTATCCGTTTCTGCCTTTTTATTGACTACGTTGTGTTACCAACATAACCATCGGGGGATGTGATTAAAATGAAATCGGCGGCTTACGCATTTCTTGAAGCCAGAGTAATCCTATTTTCATCATGTTCTTGTTGAACTTTTCGCTTACTTTGTACGTTTTTTTATACATGTCGTAATCAATAAGTCCCATCGTTTTCATAGGCGTTAAAATTCTGTCATAAAATTGACGTTTGTTATATGAAATGTTCACCTTCTTTTTCTGCCTAAACGGGCCGTTGCCTGGAGCTTCGATGAGCTTACCTTCGTGAAGCGCTGTTGCGAAAAGACTCATTTCTGTTTTTCCTATTTCGCCGCCTTTAATTTTTATTTCGTCTACGAGTAATCGTGCTACTTGTACTTGTTGAGTTGTCGCGAAGATTACTTCGTAAATGTCTTCGGGCATATTGTACTGATCAAATAACACAACCATACCACTAAGAATAGAGCTACCAGTATATAAATGTTACGTTTTAGTATAGTTATGTGTATACTCAACGTGTTTTTAGTATCTTGGTTGGGTGGTGTTTTGTTACTGTTTACTTGAATAATACTTAGTTTTGGAGCTCAATATGAGCTTATTTTTTAAAAATAAGAAAAAAAATAGAGTTTTTGAACTAAATAAATAGATGTTAGAAGGTTCATACATTATAAAAAAGCCATAAGTTCCTTTAATGGCTAGTAAAAAGAGTTAATTTATAGAAAAGTTTATAAATTTGCTTTCCATTCTTCATTTAATTACTTTTTAAAGAGTTATTTGCTTTTTAAAAAAAATTTATATGAGGAAATTATGTTACATGCAAAACAACCCTTAATCGGTCTCGAAGTGGAATTTCACTTAATTGATAAAGAAGGCTTTATAGTTAATGATTCAAAAAAAATTTTAGATGATGCGCAAATAAATGATTGTATAGTTCCAGAAATCTCTCAATCAATGATTGAAGTTATTTCTCAACCAAAAAAAACAATTACTGAACTTGCAAAAAGTTTTACTCAACAATTACACTTAACAAGAAATATAGCAAAAAAATATGGTCTACGACTAGTCCCATCTTCTTCAGTAGGTTTTGCTAATTTGAAAAAATGGCCAACTGTAAAATTTCAAAATAAGGAAAAAATAATGGGTAAAGATAAACTAGATATTACCTTGCATGTTTGTGGAACTCATGTCCATGTTGATAAAAGCGATCATATAGTAAAACAACATACTGTAATGACTGCGCTTGATCCTTTATTTACCTTAATGTCTAGCACTCCTTTTTTTGAATCTCAAAATAATCTTAATAATTATAGAGTTAAGGTATATAGAAATGGGGCGTATGAAAACTTTCAAGCACATGGAGGACTACTCCCTTATGTAAAAACTTCTCAAGAACTTCAATCACGATACTTTGAGCTATACTCCAAATGGGTTGAACAATGCACTCAAGCTAACGGCGATACAAGCCAATATACAAAATATAATACGTGTTGGGGACCTATACGGTTTTCTCAAAAAACAATTGAGTCTCGAGTAAGTGATGCAAATTTAACTTCTTATGTTTTTGCTCTTGCAGCAGTTTTTATGGGCGTTAATAGACAATTAGAAGATATTAAAGAGGAAAACGGGTTATATTTTATTCAAGGAAAACAATTACCAACTTTTGAACAATTAAAATATTTTGAAGAACAAGGAATACAAAAAGGAATTGAAGATGTGCAATTAGCACAATATTTACAACAATTAATTTCTTTTGCAAAAAAAGGATTAAATGATGATGAAAAAGTATTCCTAAAACCTTTTGAAACGATGTTATCCTCAAAAAAAAATTTTGCAGATAAAATTACTGATTTTGCAAAATCTACTGGTGAATATAAAGATAAACAAATTTCTCAACAAGGATGTAATCTTGTAAGAAGTTTTATTGCAGATAATTTTGAAGGTGATTTAGATGAGTGTCTTGCTCTATGCAAATAAAGATCACTTTAATGTATTTGATGCTCTTGTTGGTTTTTCAGATACAACTAGATATTTTTATACTGCTTTAAAAGAAAATAAAATTCCTTGCCAAGTTTGTTTTGAACCCGATGTTTCTAAAGCTAAAAACCATTCTATTATTTTACCACGTTTTGAAGTGCCAACGCCTGGAGATGTTTTGGCACAAAAAAATTATCTTTCTTTTTTATCAGATTTAGCAGATATTGAACAGTCTTCAAAAGGAAAAAAATTGTTTTGGAATTCTCCAAAAACAATGCTGGAAAATTTTAACAAAGAGTATCTTTTAGAATTATCTGATGTTGTAGATGAAACTATTTTTGCAACATCTGTTGATGATGTATTAAATTTTTTATCTTACCAAAATGACAAATACACAATATTAAAACCAACAAACGGAAGTAAAGGTGTGGGTGTTGAACAAATACGAAAAGATTTTCCTGGAGTTGAATTATTTGTACGCAATTATTTTTCTTTATATGCAGATGATAAGGGAAGAATTATTGTCCAAGATTTTAATTCTGATATTGCAAAATATGGCGATACTCGATTAAATGTTGTTGATGGTCAATTAATTTCTGCAATGACAAGAACTCCTGCACACGGAAGTGTAAAAGCTAATATTCACGCAGGAGCAAGCGCAACTAAATATGAATTACAACAAAAAGATTTTGATTTAATACAAACAATTCAACCATTTCTTAAAGAAAAAAATATTTATTTGGCAGGTGTTGATGTTTGTAAAGAAACATTAATTGAAGTTAATTTATTAAGTCCTGGTGGTGTAGTTCGTTCAGATTATTTTAATGGTAATACAAAAACAAAAGATTTTTTTGTTGACAGGATTCGTTCTTATTTGAAAAATTTGTAATGTTTTGAGCTTGTTTTTGTTTAATTAAGAACTTGTTGTATATTTTTTTCTCAAATATGTTAGATATGCTTGAGGGTTAATATCTTCTCCTGTCGCTTTTTTAATAAGTTCTTTAGTAGAATATTTTTGTCCGTGAATAAAAATATTTTTAGTCAACCACTCTTTTATTGGTTTAAAATTACCTTCTCTTATTTGCTCTTCTACATCTGGGATTTGTTTTTTTATCGCTTCAAATAATTGTGCTGCAATAATTGAGCCTAACAAATATGTTGGAAAATAACCAATAAACCCTTTGGCCCAATGAACATCTTGAAGAGCACCTTCTTGTAAATTTTTTGGTTCAATTCCAAAATATTCTTTATTTTTTTGATTCCAATATTTGGGAATTTTTTTTGTGGCCAAATTATTGTTGATAATTTCTTCTTCAATTTCAAAACGCATAATGATGTGTAAAGGATAATATAATTCGCTTACTTTAGTTCTGATAAAACCATTTTTTACTTTGTTATATTGTTCTAAAAATGTTTCTTTTTCAAATGGTAAATTATAATGTTCTTTAATGTGAGGGTAAAAAAAATCCCAAAAAGCTTCACTTGAACCAATATTATTTTGCCATAAAATAGCCATTGCTTCATCAATTCCTAAAGAACGTTTAGCACCTAATGGTGTTGCAAATTTACTTTCATCAAGACCTTGAGTGTACATGCTGTGTCCTGACTCGTGAAGAATTGTACTAAGATCTTCAAACCACGTGTTATCATGTCGAATAACAATTCTTCCATACCAGCTAGCAAATGATCTATCTGAACGGTCTATTCGTCCTTTAGTAAAATCAAAACCTATTGTTCGCGCAAAAAATGTATTGAATTGTTCTTTAGTATGGGGATTTGTTTTATAATTTCCTAATATTTCTTTTGTATCTTGTGATTTGTGGTTTTTAATGATTTCTTGAACTTCTTTTTTTATAGTAAGAAATAATTCTTTTATCTCTTCAAAAGGAATATCTTTTTCATAATCTTCAATAAGTGTTGTATATGGTTTTTCATAAGGCTTTATTGATAAGGCGTATTTTTTTGAAAGTTTAAAAATAGTATCTAACTGCTTTTCGAACTCTGAAAAATTATTATTGTTTCTTGCAAGTCGCCAAGAGTGTAACGCTTTATTGTGAGCTTCTTTTCGTTTAGTAACTAGTGATTGTTTTACTTTTTGTAGTCGAGAATATGTCCATTCAATTTCTCTTATTGATGCTTGTTCTTCAAAAGTAAGTTTTTCTTGTTTGGCGTTTTGTATGTGTTTTCCTAAGTGGCTGCTTGAAAGTTGCCTGTGGGTTGCAGTTGCAATAGCGACGAGTTCTTGAGATCTAATGGTCATAGCGCCTTCTGGCATCATAACTCTCATATCCCATGTTAATATTTTTTCGATTGATTCAAGTAATCCTGCTCGTTTGACAACTCTTATAACTTTATCATACGCTCTCATTGTTTTGTTATTTTTTTCTTTCTTTTTATATCTTGTTTTTATGCTTTGTTAAATCTTTGTTTTTAGCATATCTTATTTTGTTTTTTCACATAATTTGTCAATTTCTTCATTTTTTTCGCAAATTATTTAAATGTCTTTTCTTATGGTTGATGTACAACCATGGGTTGTGGAGGTTTTTGCATGGCAAAATCTAAAAAAGGAAAAAAATGTGATTGGTTATTTATGCTAACGCTAATTTTAGTTATCGTTGGTGGTTTGAATTGGCTTTTAGTTGGTCTGTTTAAATTTGATTTAGTGCAGTGGCTTTTAGGAAATATTCCTGTTCTTCGAGATATAGTATACGTTCTTGTAGGAGTATCTGCTTTATACCAACTTATCTTACTTTTTTTAAAAAAGTAAATAGTGGTGCTTAGCTGAGTTTAGAATTTTAGACTCAGTATTTTTCTTTTTCTTTTCGTTTTTGTTTTTGAATAATTCTTTCTAGATAGGCCTTGTTTAAAAAAGGAGTCTTTATGTATACTGCCAATTACAACACAAACAGTAATCTGGCTATGTGCTTATTTGTTCATCGCTCACTCGTTAGTTGTCCAAAGGCGATAATAATAATAATAACAATAACAATAACGCACAGTATACAGATTCACAATATTTTGAACAAGATCTCTAAATACAAACATTTATATAGTAGTTTTCATAAGGTAGTTTTTGGGCAGAACAAGGGTTGTAGATGCATATGAACAATTTTTTTTATTTGTAAAAAGCTTGTTTTATGCAGTCCTTTTATTGTGTGAGATATAGGCATGAGATATCATGCTCTAATGGCGAGATTTGGTGCACGTAATGGTTTTAACTGAGGAACGAATTCAAAAAGTATTAAGGCACGTAGTGCCAGAAGAAGATGCGGCTCGTATCTGCTTATATTTACAAGGTAAGAAAAATATTTCTGAATTTATTATTGCAGAAGAGTTAGATTTAGAAATTCATCGAACAAGAAATATTTTATACAAATTACTTCATACTAATTTGGTTCGTTTCAAACGAAAAAAAGATAAGATTAAGGGTTGGTATATTTGTTATTGGGATTTTAATGAAGATGCTGTTCCTTTTGTTGAAGAAAAAATTCGTTTAGAAGCTATTGATAAAATGAAGACTCGTCTTTTAAACGAGGACGGTAACTATTTTTACATGTGTCGTTTTGCACATACTCGTCAAAATTTTGAAGAAGCTTTTGAAAATAATTTTAAATGTCCTGAATGTGGAGAAATTATGAATCAACAAGATAATGAACGTACTGTTGAATTTTTAAAATCTCGACTTGATGAATTACAATTGATTCAAAAAGAATATCTTGCTCATAAAAAATCTCTTGCTCAAACAGCTCAGGCACAATATGAAAAAGAACAACGTGCACTACGTCTTGCCGAAGAAAAAGCTAAGCATGAAGCTGAAGAGAAACGTCGTCGTATCGAACAAGATAGATTGCGTAAAAAACAAGAGGCTTTAGAACGTAAAAAAGTTGCTGAGCAAAAACGTATTGAACGCGAGCAAGCAAAAGTTCGCCGTGAAAAAGAACGTCAACAACGAGCTGTTGAAAAAGAGAAGCGTGAAGCGCAACGTAAAAAAGATATAGAGAAGCGTAAAAAAGAGCAAGCAAAAGCTCGTAAAGAAAAAGAGCAAGCAAAAGTTCGCCGTCAAAAAGAACGTGATCGTGAAGCTAAAAAACGAGCAGCTGAAAAGAAACGTTTAGTAAAGAAAAAAACTGTTTCTTCTAAGAAAAAATCTTCCTCTTCTAAAAAGAAGCCAGTTAAGAAAAAAACTGTTTCTTCTAAGAAAAAATCTTCCTCTTCTAAAAAGAAGCCAGTTAAGAAAAAAACTGTTTCTTCTAAGAAAAAATCTTCCTCTTCTAATAGGAAGGTTCCTAAGCGTTCTGTTAAGAAAAAAGTTGTTAAGAAGA
>JBKHAG010000024.1:0-11067 GCA_046543005.1 Candidatus Woesearchaeota archaeon
AAACTGCTGGTTATTCAGCACTGCGTGTTTTACAACAAAAAAACATTGTTAATGTTTGTGTTATTATTGCAAGAACATTTGGTGGTGTAAAACTTGGAACATCTGGCTTAATGCGTGCTTTTGCCACAAGTTGTGAACGCGCCTTAGATAATGCTCACATAAAATCTTTTGTGCAAAAAAAATCTTATAGTGTGGTTATTTCTCCTAAAAATCTTGGTGGTGTAGAAACATTTTGTAAACAAAAAGGACTCATATATTTTATTAAACCCATACTTACAGGTTCTGATACTGGAAAACTTCGTTTGACGTGCATGATTAAACAAGATGATATATTGATTCAAAAAGAATTTAATCGCATTATTAACACAGTATAGGATTATTTTTCTTATTGTTTTTTATGTTGTGGCTCTATTATTCCTGATGGAATAAAAAATTTTATGTTATTGTTCTTGTTTGATTGTTATATTTAATAACGGAAGTTTTTATAAATGGATTATTTGTTTTTTACGCCGCGAGTTTAAAATGGTGTATATATGATGTTGCATTCTGCAAATAAGAAATTGTTATATTCTTTACTTACGCAAGGTTTAAAAGATAAATATTCTTTACTTCATCCTCAGCCTCTTTTAGATCAATTACTTGACTTAGAACTTCTTGAAGAACAAAAACTACTTTATGCTGTTAATCCTAAACGCGTAATTTGCCTTAAAGAAAATGGTCAAGATCAATTCTTTGTGTATGTTGCTCGGCCAGAAGGTTATGAAATAGAATATCTTAATGACGCGTTTTCTTCTTCTTTTATTGTAAAAAATAAAACATTTAGAGATGTGCTTCCAAAACTAGAAGAGTTTTTGCACAAATCTGTTTTATCAAAAAACGAGTAATTTTTTACTTTTCTCGCTATTACTTTATTTTTATTACTTACTTAAATTGATTGCTTTTTCAACTGTTTTTTGATATGTTTTAAAAAACGTGTTAAATTCTTCTCTGTTTTCTTCGCAAGAAAAAGCATCATTATCTTTTGCTTGTTGTAGATAATTTGTTTGTTTATTTTTTGCTTGCACAAGTAAATTTTTGAATTCAGTTATTTTTTTATTATTATTTTCTTGATTTAATTCAAAATATGTTTTTCGTAATTTAGTATCAAAATCTTCTTTTTGGGTTTTTTTGTAAAAACTTGTAAATGCTGGTAAATTACAGTTATTTATATAATCTTTAGTTTCACTGTTCTCTTTGTAAATTAATGTAGCGTTATTGTTAAGTTCTTTAAATAATTCACCAACAGAATAGCTTTTTTCTTTTGTTTGATCATTAGTTTTTTTATCTTTAGTGGTTGTCTTATCCTTTGTTATTTGATCCTTTTTTGTTTGATACTCTTTATTGGAGCTCACGTTTTGAGCAATTATTGCTTGTGTTTGTTGATTTGTTATTTTTTCTTCTAATTCGCTTTTTTCTTCACTAAGTTCGTTATTGATACTAACAAGATCTGTAATTTTATTGTTGAGTGTTGTGATTGAATCTTTTGCTTTTTCAAACATGTTATTATAATCGGAGTTACATGTTTGTATTTCTTTGTTTAGTTTTGTGATTGAATCAAGAAGTGTTTGTTCTTTTTTTTCATCGATGGTATATTCTATATTTTTTGTTGGTTCTTGATTTTTTAAACCTGTAATTTTTTTATTAAGTGTTGTGATTGAATCTTTTGCTTTTTCAAACATATCGTTGTAATCAGAATTACACACATCTAACTCCTTTTGAAAATAATTAACTGTATCGTTGACTTTTTGACGTAATTCTTCATTTGCTATGAGTAAACTATCGTTATATTTTTCATTGGATTCTTTTGCTTTTTCAACAAATGAATAAAATTGTTCTAATTTTTGTACTTTGTTGTTAAGTGAATCTTTTTGATGTTTTAAATTTGAAATAGTTTCATTTAATGACTCAATTGAGTCTTTTTGTGGTGTTGGTTGGGTATTTTGCGCATTAGCTTGTGTAACGCCAAAACCTAAAGTAAGTGCTGTTAGAGGAATTAAGATTGTTTTTTTAAAATTCATGATATCACCATAATATGAGTAGTATTTACTATGAAATGACAACGAATTTATAAATCTAACGTCTATTTGGCCTTTTTTTAGAATTTTTCTTTACCTGCACTATTTTTAGTGTTAAGCTCTTATCTGTTTGTTTTTTAAAAGAAATATTTATAAACTGTGTTTTCTTAAATGGTGTCGTGAGTGATATGGACACAAAGCAATTAACTCGATTTGAGCTTATTAGTGCAATATATATTGTAATTTTAGTTCTACTTATTCTTTTTACAGGGTTTGCAACTAATCATAACTTATTTATCATTTTATTGGGCTTTTTACCGACTTTTTTAGTAGTTGTCTTCTCATTACTTATTCATGAACGAAAAGTTCTTAGAACGGGTTTTTTGTGGCTTCTACCTTTTATTGTTATAGGTGCATTTTATTTATTGGGCTCATTTTCTGCGCAGTTAGCACAAAATATTGATGTTGGCGTACTTTCAGGACTTAATTTTATACTTTCTTTGGTGTATATTTTATCGTCCTTTTCTTTATTTGAAGAATCTCAAAAAAAATCTTATGTTCCAAAACCTCAACATCACATTGTTGACAAAGAACCTAAAAAAAGTCTTTCAGATTATGCTCATTCCATTGAAGATAAATCTAAAGCATTAAATTTTGCTATTGGGCGAGTATATAGTCAATTTCACGGTGGAACTGATGCTATGCGTACACTGTTAAGAATTCCTAAAGATTGGTATAATGAATTTTCTTTTATTGGCTTAGGAACTGATGAAGTTGACTTTGTAAAACTCAATGAAATTGTTGCAAAATTTGAAGTTCGTCTTGCTTTATTTAAAAAAACAGAACGAGAGTTGTTTGGTAAAAAGGTAGATAACTTAAAAAATATAATTCATGATCCCTCGGGTAAAGATCTTGTTATTGATGTTTTAGATCATAATGATAAAGATCCTGTGCGTTCATATTATGAAGGCGCGCTTGATTTTTGTAAAAAAATTCGTCACGCGATGAAACAAAAAGAAGTTAAACTTGTGCGAAACGAATATGTTCCTAAAGAAGATGAAAATGTTGAAGACTTACGAGGAGCAGCAAATTCTTTAAAAAAAGCACCTACTCGTCATTTAAAATAATTCTATGTTGTGTTAATATATTTGGTGATTTTCTTTTTTTATAAAATGTTTCGCTTTTTTAAATTTACTACAACAAAGTGGCATTCTTAAGGTTTTACTCTTCTTAGAGTCTTTTATTTGCTAAATAAAGCGCATTTTGCTCTTTTTTCATTTTCATTTGCAAAGCTTTATAAATGATTTAGAACTTCTTTGGTCTCAGAATAAAACGTAATTATGTGTGTTACATCATATAAAAACGTGTTTTTATACTATAATAATCGAGGTTTATACAAAATGGCAAAAATGATACGAGCAAGTGCATGGCGACGACTAGAACGTCCATACACGCGAAAATCCAAATATCGATCAAAAGCTTTTGTTCGAGCAATACCAACTAACAAAGTAGTTAAATTTGAAATGGGAGGACTTTCTCGAGAATTTCCTTATATTGTTCGTTTACATAGTTCTGTAGATGTTCAAATTCGACATAATTCTTTAGAATCTGCACGTAAAAGTGCAAATCGTTTGCTTGAATTAAGCTTAGGTAAAAATGCATATAAACTTAAATATCGAGTATATCCACACCACATTTTGAGAAATAATCCTTTAGCTTCTGGAGCTGGAGCGGATCGTATGAGTACTGGTATGAAGATGAGCTTTGGTAAAGCAGTAGGAATTGCTGCACGTGTTCATAAAGATCAACCAATTATAGAAGTTCATTGTAATAAAAAAGATATTAAACTTGCAAAACTTGCTATGACTCGAGCTCGACACAAATTTCCTGTTGGAGGCTATATTAGTATTGAAGAAAATAAACGCTTTAAATAAAGCATTTATTTAATTTTTTTATTATTTTTTATTCCTTTTTCTTTGATTTTCTTCTTTTTTATCTTTGTTAGGTTTTTCAAACGCTAGATTTATAAATAGTTCGTGGTTACTGGGTGAAGATATGGAAATTAAAATTCTTGAAAACGAACCTAAAAAATTAGTCTTTCAACTCATCGGCGCAGATCATACTCTTTGTAATGCTTTAAAAAAAGAGCTTTTACTTGTAAAAGGTGTTGAGATTGCAACATATGCAATAGAACATCCTCAAATTGGAATTCCTAAGTTTCATATTGAAACAACTTCAGGAAAACCTAAAAAAGCTTTAGAAGATGCTTTAAAAAATTTAAAGAAAAATAACCAAGATTTTTTAAAATCATTTTCATCAGCTAAATAATTGTTTTTTTATTTTTCTTTTTAATTTTTTACTAATTCTTTTTCAAACAAATCAGTCGAACTTCTATGCGTTGTATTTTTTTACACTATATTTTTGCTTGTTATTTGATTTGAATTGTTTTAACTTTATCTTTAAGTCTATAAACAATTTCTATATTTTCAAAACGTTGTATATCTTCATCACAAATGATTGTTAATGCATAACCTTTTTTGCCATCTCTTCCACTTCGTCCGATTCTATGAACATAAAATTCTTCTCGCGTAGGTACATCAAAATTAATTATTGTGTCAATATTTTCAATGTGAAGTCCTCTGGCTGCAACATCTGTTGCTATAATAATTTGAAGATTTCCTTCAATGAATTGTCTGAGATGTTTTTCTCGTTCTTTTTGTAGCATGTCTGCATGAATAACTTCCACTTGTGCTAAATGACATATTTTGTCAGCAATAAGATCTGTCTTACTTTTTGTATTGCAAAAAATTATTGCTTTACGGATTTTTTTTTGAAGGATTATTTTTTTTAGTAATTCTATTTTGTCTGCTATTGGACAATAAATTTTTTCTTGAATAAGTTTTTTAGGAATATCTATGCCAATTTTTAAGAATGTATTGTCTGGGATTTCTTCTTCTATGAATTTTTTAACGTTGTCTGTTGTTGTTGCGGAAGCGAGGATTATTTGAGCTTTTTTACTTATTCTACTTTTAATATATGAACAATCATTGTAAAAGCCATTATCAAACATTTGATCACTTTCATCATATATCATAAATTTTACTTCACCAACTTTAAGCTTTTTTTCATTAATGTGGTGAATAACTCTTCCTGGTGTTCCAACAATAATTTGATTCTTTTTTGATAGTGTTGTTGCGTCTTTTCCTATTGCTCTTGCGCCATATAACATTCCTATGTTAATATTTAGTGGTGTGCAAAACCGTTTCATTTCAGCTGTTACTTGAGAACACAATTCTCTTGTAGGAACAAAAACAATCATTTGAAGTCCTTGTTTGGGATTGAGTTTGCTTAAAAAACCAACGGTGTATGCTAGTGTTTTTCCACTTCCTGTTTGTGAGGTGAATGCAATATTTTGTCCGTTTATAATGAGAGGGATTATTTTTTCTTGAACTTCTCTTGTCTTTTTGAAGCCTAAGTTGTCTAACATTTCTAAAATGTCTTTTTTTAATGGTAGTTTGGAAAATGTACTCATTTTTTTGTCTCTTTTATTTTTTGGTGTGACTGGGAGAAACCAAAAACTTCATAAAAAATTCAGTCACCTTAAATAATTGTTTTTTTTTTTTTTTTTTAATTTTTTACTGATTCTTTTTCAAACAAATCAGTCGAACTTCTATGCGTTGTATTTTTTTACGATGTATTTTTTGGGTGTTTTTAATAGGAAATGAGGTATCTTCTTGCCAGACGAGTTGACAATCCTGTGTTCTTGCAAACGCATCTAAAAATGCTTCTGTGGATGTTTTATGCATAGAATATACAACAGGGGCTCGAATAATTGCTTGTTGAAGAAATAATTTATCAGCGTGTTTACGTTTAGTACCAAACGGAGGATTCATAATAACTGTATCTGCAGTAATAGTTTTGTCTAAATGTCTCACATCAGATTCAATATATGTACATCTCCTTAAAGGAATAGTAAGCTCCCAATCTTCTAGTAATTTTATATTCTCTTTAATATATGTTTGCGCTTTAGCATCAATATCTACAAAGGTAACGTGAGCAGCACCTAATAAAAGAGCTCCGATACCTAAAAGACCTGTTCCTGCACCTAAATCTAATATGTGTTTTCCAAATATATCTCCTTGTAAAAATGCTCTCCATAAAAGACTTGCTGCAACATCGCCGTCCGAACTATACTGCTCTAAATCAATTCGTGGCCTAGGAAATGTTTTTAGTTGGGAAAGAAGAATTGCTAATTGTTTTTTACTAGGGATAAGTTGTTTAAGTTCATCTAATTCTTCTTGATGTGGTAATTTATTATTCATATAAGAAGTATTTTTGACAACCTTTTTAAATGCTTGCACCACAATATAAAACGGTACGCAGTAAACAGTAAATAGGATTCAAAATGTTAGACTGAGCCCAGTAACTGGCGGGCTGACTATAATTTAGTCTTTAGACGCCCGTTTTTTGATTATTGTTATCTGTGAGTAGGTGTTGTTTTTGGCAGTAGAAAGTTTAATTTCATCGGTAGTATCCTCTATGTGGGAACTACTTTTAGCGCCTTTTAAAAATCCTTCATTACTTTGGCAACTTATACCTTTGTGGGGATTATGGATTGCTTTAGAATTTTATTTTGGTTATTATAAACAAGAAAAACTGGGCTGGAATACTGCCTTAGGTAATGGTATTAGTTTATTTTGGATTGTTATAGGAACCATACAGTATATGTCTCAAAAAGGGCTTTCAAACATGTCTGTATCAGGAATTATATTTATGAGTATTGTTACCATTTATGCCTTATTTATTGTTATGGGGAGTTTTAAGCATTGGATTTCAAAAAAAGTGATGTTCTTTTTTGCAGCGCCACCAATAATATATTATTCTTCAATTCTTGTGATTTTGTTTGCCTATGAAGCAATATCCTTTTCAGGACCTATGCTTATTGCTATTTTGTTGTTATTTACATTTTTTTTATTTTTAAAAGTCGTATTACAACATATTATGCCTGACAAAACTAAACCTGAAGACGCTGTAGATGATGATTCTTTTTTATCTTCTAAACAATCATCGTCCCAATCTTCTTCTTTTGATACGTCTGATTATGACTTAAGAGGCTCTTCTGATCCATTTTCTTCACCCTCCTCAATGTCAAATCAATCTTCTTCGGGCTTTTCTTCACCTTCTTCACCTTCTTTTCCTTCCTCTTCGCAAACAAACAATTCTTTTGATGATTTGAAGTTTTAGTATCTACATATTCCTCCTTTAGTATACTTATTTTTCATACCAATAATCTTTAAATACTGCTTTGATTTTTCTTTTTCAAAGAGGGGGTTTTGGTGTGATGGATACTTGGCGAGATAAACTTAAAAAAAACATTCTTTCTAGTTTTACTAAGGTAAAATCCGAACTTGATGATCATCTTTACGCTATTAATCAAAACACGCAAGAATTAAGCGTTGTTGAGCAACAACTTCTTGAATTAACTCAAAAAATTGATAAATTAAGTGGTCGAATCGATGAACTTTCTCTTTCTTCAACGACACTCTCCTTGCCTGATAAAATTGATTTAACTCTGCGAGAACAAGAGGTCTTTTTAGCTTTGTATACTGCAGATTCACAAAAATCTATTGGCGATATCTCTCGTTATTTAGGTTTGAGTGAGGATATGGCTCAAGCAGTTTTATACCGACTTATTGAAAAAGGTGTTCCTTTAGAGTCTTTTTCTGAGAATAATGTTGCTTTATTTGCTCTTGCTTCTGATTTTAAAGATATTCAAGCTCGAAAAACGATTGTTGAATTAGATGAGCGTGTTTTAGAAGAATTTAGAGATTTGGATAAAGAGCCTTTTGTTATTTAGTTTTTTGTAGGTGTACTTGTCTTTTTAAGACTATATGTTGGGTTATATTCATATTTATATATTTCTTCAGGTTTAAAAATCTAAAGTGGTTAAACATAAATTAGTAAGTGATTTGTCTGATGTTGAAAAATTTGATATTCTAGAAAAGGGTTTACCTATAACTTCTTCATATAATGAATTTTCAGTCGATGAAATAGATGGTATGAAAAAACTTCCACAAGGTGATTATTTAAGATGCTTATTAGATGATTCTGCCTCTATTTCATCTTCGGATTTGAATCTTTATCTTGGCGTTCGTAATGAATTTGAAAAGCGAGATCCTATTGAAAAATTATCTTTTATTGCTAAATCAACAGGACTTTATAATCCTAAAAAGATATCTTTTGATAGTGTTGATTCTGTTGCATTAAACATTTTATCTTTATATTTAAAATTAGAATATCCTGCAGAAAAACGCCTAACTAACACGTTATATTGGGATGCTAAAGTTGCTTCTCCAGATAAAATTATTGAAGATTTAAAATTATCTCAAAATTTTGATTTAATTCCTCCTTTATTAAAAGGAAATTTAACACCGCGTGCAGTTGTTGGGCATGCTCAAAAAGGTCATTGTTCTTTTATTGAATCAGGTGCAAAAATTAACACGACTTTAGATTCGGTTATTACTGATAAAATTATGTCTTCTTTTTTGAATAAAAAAGGTTTGCCTTTTTATGATTGCGCGAAAGATTTTTTACATGAAACACAACGATATATAGATAACCTTGGCTCTGTTGTTGATATTGCTTTAAATCCCACGGATTTGAGTCTTAGAAATTCTTCATTAAATTTACCTAATTTATTATTTAATTTTCGTTTTTTAAAAAATATTCCTATTGATTATCACGCATTTTTAAAAGGGCTTCACTTTGGTGGTTCTTTTGATAATTATTCTCAAGTGCGACGACTCGCTTTTGAGCATTATGGTGTGAATATGGGTGGTGGAAGAACGTGGTTAATTAATAAAAAATTAGTTAAAGGTCTTGGAATAAACATGACTGATTTAACTCAAGTTCGTTATAAAGATCCTGTGTTAAAAGAACTTTCTTCTGCTCGTCGAATGGATTTATTTCACTATGTTGGTTTACTCAAAAAAGATTTCGTTATTGATTACAAAAATGCACGTTCTTGGCAAGATATTTTAGATCAAAGTGAGCCTATTCCTGATGGTTATTTTCAAGAATACGTGCGAGATTTTTTAGGCCCTGGTGGTTCTGATGATTTACTTTGTATGTCGGCTGCATGGCTTGATTTTCAACCAAAAAATCTTCGTAGAGATCCTTTGTGGTATTTTTGGCTTCAAATGGGTGCGCGCTTAAATGATTTTGTTGATACCTTAACTAAAGCTTCTTCTCGATATTTGCCTGGTGGTCAAGATGAGGTTATTGCTAAATATGCTAATGCTCGTTTTCTTGATAAACTTCGAAATACACCTTATTATGCTAGTTCTATTGGTATTGATATGCGTAAATTAGAAAAATCTCTACAACGTCAAGGAACGCAAGATTTTGTTTTAAATGTACTTGATGATGTTGTTGATTTTACGGCAATTGGAATTAATCCTTCACATAACAAATTTCCTGTTAAAGGAAAAAGTTCTGAGGTGCATTCTTCTGCACGTTATTTTGCAAAAGTTCAATCGACGTCTTTTGATTATACTAATTTTAATACTTCACCTTCAAAAGGTGTGACTACAGCCATGGATCAACAAATGTATGTGACTCATAAATATTTGGATAAATCTAAAGCTCAAGGTACAACTGATGGTCAATTTTTATATCCTGTTGATAAAGATGTTGAAGTTGGTTTTCAAAAACATCCTTTAAATTCAGTTATTGGATATTTTAATAAACAAATTTTTCCTGTCATTTCTTCTGCGCCAAAAAAACGAAAAGAATTAATTCAACATTTTTATGATACATATCGTAACTTTGATGATAAATCTAGGAAAAAATAATTTTTTTGTATTTTGTCGCGCCAAATTTTTTGATTTTGTTTTTTTATTATTTTTATATTTTTCACAAAATTTTTGCACTTTTAATTTTTAATCATTTCTTAAATAGTCTAATCATTTTATTTGCTTATTTATTTTAATTATTATTTATAATTTATAAGCTTTTTTTGATTGTATATTTTAAGTTATTCTTTAAATATTTAGTTTTTTTTATGCTGATTTATTATAATCATTTATTAAATATTTTAATTTTTTTACGATACTATTATTTAATTATTAATTAAATAATTTAATCTAAATACATCATTATTTTTTGATAGTATATTTTAAGAAAATATTATATTTTTTAGAATTTAATATATTCTTGTTTTTAATTAACTTTTTAAATATTTATTCTAATGGGCTTTTAATATTTTGAAGTGTTGTTGTAGTAACATGAGTATAAATTTGAGTTGTTTGTAAATTAGAATGACCAAGTAATTCTTGAATGACACGAATATCATTTCCTGCCTCTAAAAGATGTGTTGCGAAGCTGTGACGTAATTTATGAGGCGTTATAGATTTAGCAATTCCTGCGTCAAGGCCGGCCTTTTTTACGATTTTTTGAACATTTCGCGTACTCATCTTTTCACCATTACGCCCAGGAAATATGTACGGACTTTTGTCAGTACGACTATCTAAATAGTCTTGCATATCTAAAGATAATTGTGGACCCATGATAAATAATCTATCTTTTCCTCCTTTACCATCGCGCACCCAACCGTGATTTTGTGCAAACTCTAAATCTTTACGTTGTAGTTGTACGAGTTCTGAAACGCGAAGTCCTGAAGCATACATAAGTTGAACGAGAAGCCGACTTTTTGTAGATAATTGATCAAATAAACGCAGTAGTTCTTTTTTGCTTGCAACAATAGGAAGTTTTTTAGGAATCTTAGGAGTTTTGATAGTTTTAAAATTTCTGTTTAATACTTCATTACATAAAAAAAGAAGCGCGCTTCGATGAAGTGAAAGTGTTGCAGGCGATAGTTGTTTTTGACTAAGTTCTTCGCCAAGAAATAATTTTATGTCTTCAACAAGAATATTTTCTATTTTAATATTATTTTTATCAAGCCATGTAAAAAAATTTTTATATAGACTCGTATAGTTTCTATATGTATAATCAG
>JBKHAG010000025.1:0-10920 GCA_046543005.1 Candidatus Woesearchaeota archaeon
CATTCCTTTTTGATAATTAAAAGAAGATGAAGTTGATTTTGGAGCAGATTTTGTTTTTCGCATACCTTTACCTAGAGAACCAGCCATTGCTTCTTTTCACCTCACACCTCTAACAGATGAACTGGATTCAGAAACCAGCCATTCTGCGAAAAATAAATTATGAATTATAAAAAAACAACCCCTATTGTACCTTTACACGAAGTTGTGAAAGAGTAATATCGTTTCGTGGTTGCACTTGTATTGAATTTACTCCTTCGTGCACATATATGTTTATGTTTCTATACAGTTGTAATGCATATGTGTCAATTGGCAAAATATTTCCATTGATATTAAAGTCAACTTTTTTGTAACTATCGTCCGTAAAAAACGATTCTAAAATGATGTCAACCCCTGCTTTTAGATTTGTATATTCTCCTGATTGAGTCGTTGGAGTATTTGGACAGTTTGGGGCATCTCCATTTTCTTGTTTATAACCGCTGTAACAAGCACCGCATTCGGAAGGCGTTACAGTATTTGTACATGTATGTGCAACACCTGTAGTTGGAGTATCTTCACACCAATAATTTTCAGAGTTATTTTCATAACAACAGTCTTTATCATAATCTGCACTACAGCCTGTTGGACAAAAACCATCAGTATCATCACCACAAAGATTTTGTACATCCTCATGAGGATTTCCTGAAACATCTTCATAACCACTAACACAGGTTGTTGAAAAAGAAGCCAATACTTCATTTACACATCTATCCCTAGGATTGTTTGGTCGCACATCACACCAATAATTATCATTTGATTCATCAAAGCAACAATCTTTATCTTCATAAGGTTCACAACCATCTAAACAAATTCCATCAATTTTTCCACAATATGCAGACGATTCGCTTTCATAAGTAAAAAGATCTTCATGTAAATTAAAATAATATATTGGATATTCAGGATCTTGTAAATCTACCTCTACTTGAGGACCATCAATAATATATGAACCTTTTTGCGTTTCAAATGTGAAGGTATTTTCTCCAGGCACTAAATATTGTTTTCCTAAAGAAATGTGATTTGTTAAACCACAATCAGGCGTTCCAGAAAATAATTCATTTCCATTTACACGAATAGTTAACATGTCCACTTCAGAAAGTGTACAATCAGGAAAGAAGGAAAACTCTGCTGTATCAAGATGTTCAAATTCTGATTCTGCAAGATAAATCTTTTGCGCATTTACATTATTTGATACATCTGTAACATCGCCTGTTATTTGCAAGTTTGTAAGCTCATATTCATTGACTCTCCAAAAGGCAAATCCAGGAGAAGATACTGTAAAATGTAATACGTTTTCTTGTTTGAGTAAACGTTGTGGTAAAATAATTGGAGCTGGTGAACCAGTCTCAAGGTTTCCTTCAAAAATTAATTCTCCATTTAAAAATATAGACAACATCCCATCTGCTCGTTGCACATTAAAGGAGACAAGCACATTTTCAGTTACAGAAGGATCCAATAAAAAAGGAATATCTCGAACTTTTGTTTGATATGCTGAGTGTTTTACATATACAGAGTCAGCTGCTTCAATGATGGACGCATCTGTTTGTGTAAAGACTCTAAAACTATTCATATTGTGTTCGATTTGTGATTGACTAATATAATCTACAGAACCTACTTGCACATTTAAAGGCACAGAACCTACTAAGTGAGTATAACTATCTGAAGAACCAGGCGTTGTTCCTGGAACTGTATCGCTTCCAAGTAAAGCTTCCCTATCTGCTGCTGGTAAAAAAAGAATATACACGACAATGAGCACAGCAATAATAAGAACTAAAAATGCTGCTGAGGAAGCATTATTTGTACCTACCGCTTGCCCTTTTTTTGAAAATATTCGCAAAGAGTCCATCTTGTACTCACTCAACTAAAATGAGTATTTAAAGCTTTCCATTACTAAATTCAAAAAACACCTAAAATAAAGGAAGTAGAGCACATGCAAGAAAAACTGCAACGATGTTGCTATTACCTTGGCACACTCTTAGAAAACAGCTTGATTTATGCAAAGCTGTTTTCGCAAAACTCAAGACCGCTTGAAAAGTTAGCGTATAAGCAACACGAAGAACAATGCTTAAATCAAAATAACCATCGAGTCAACATAAAAAAAGAAGAAAATGAAAAAGAAATAAAAAAATAAAGAAAAATCGACAAAAATAAACACCTTCAAATAGTGCCTAACACAGAATCCAGCGTTCCGAACACAGACCGCCTGCTTCAGACTGTCCACTCGCCATTCACCGACCGCTACTTTTTTGCTCACTGTTCAAAGATTGCCCACTGCCGACGGTCTGCTCACTAAACCCTGCATGCCGTATTTATGGAAGCCAAGATTTTTTGTCATTTAACTTTTCAGGTAAATACGTATCCATAACATAATTAAGCCCGTAGGCTGCAAAAGCCTGTTGCTCCACACGTCGTTTTTCCTTTGCCATCCTTTGTAAAGAAGTTTGCCATTTAGGATGTTGCTGAATAAAAGGATCATTCTTTAACATGTCTTTAATTTTTTTCAAATCAATTTCTTTAAGAGGATGAGTTGGAAGATCATATTTTTTAATATCTGCAGGAGTAACACCTAAAAATATTGCTTGAGGAACACAAAAAAATTCATTAATATGTGCTGCATTTCCACTCCCCACTTTTAATGTTCGATAAATATTTCCATACCCATAAGGATCGCCATCAGTAAATACATATACTGGAAGAGTGTGTTCATCTGAAAGTTTTCGAATGAATCGGCGACATGCACGCGTGGGAACTCCACTCATTGCAATTAAAATACACCCTGCTTTTTTCCAATATTGATGCTTATTTAAACGTTCAAAAGCACCTTGAGTTTCAATAGCTAAAATAAATTTTGCTTTTGTTTTAAAAGATAAGTGTTCAACAGATGAAGGAATTGAATACGCACCACTACCAAACTGAGTACAATCAATCTCTATTTTTTTCTTTGTTTCAAAATCTTCATCTATAACAACAAGTTCTCCGGCGACTGCTCCTCCATGTTCACCTGGAATAAAACCCATTTGTTCTCGATTAACGCTAAGCATTGCTTCAATATCGTCCATGACACTATCACTTTCAGGTTGTTCAGTAAAGCGCGCATCACCCCAGTTTTTAGAAACATAATACGCCTCTCTTTTTGTTGCAGTATCATCAGATGCAATAAGTTCTTTTGATAAGGCCATCATGCGAAGTGTTTGAGCAAATGTTTTTACAGTTGATGCAGTAAGTGTTCGCGTTTTGGTCTTTTCTTGAATTCTAAAAAAACCATGTTTTTTATCAAAATCAACATTAGAAAGTGATCGAATAGGAGTAATTAAAGCAGGAGCTTTTTCTTGATTAATCGCTTTATATATTGTTTGAGCAATCAAAGTAATGTTTTTTGTTACATCAACTTGTTTTGTAGTTGTTTTTTTTGTTACCATGAGCATATACCTATTTACTATCTTCTTTATTTTTTATATCATCAACAATCGCATCATCAGAAGTTGCATCATCATCAAAAGTTTCTTCTTTACCAATTTTTGCCCACTCTGCATCATACTCAGTATTTTTAGAAGGATCAAATTCCATAGTATCAAGATCGCCACGTTTTTGTTCAAGAATATGTTCTAATTTTCGAATCAAAACATCTTCATCTCCTTTATCAAGTTGCAACAAATCTTTAAGTCCAGTCGCCACGTGAACCATATATTTTTGAATATAACTTCGTTTTTTAAGTTCTGATTTTACCCGTGATTTTTTTGCAGTGTAACGTGCGAGTTGTCGTCCAGCTTCTTGAAGTGCTTTTTTTATTTCATCAATAATTTCAGGATAATGAGCAATTGCTTCTTTGCTTTCACTAGTAAAAGGAACCCACACAGAAGATATATGAACTAAAATAGTTATTGGACCTACTGGAAGAGCGCTTCTTGATTGTTGTAAACCATACGGTTTCCAATTAATAGATTGTATTGATTTAGTAACACTACACGCTCCTTGTTGAAAAAGTAAAGGCACACGATTTGCAAAACGCATAACATTTGCTTGCTTATCTTTTGGTTGATCACCGCCATAAGCAAGAGCAACTTCTATTTGAAAAGGGTTACCTCTATATACGCAAGGTTGTCTTGAAACAGACGTATAAAATTCTGCATTAATTTCTTTTTTTATTCCTTTTTCTAAAAGTTTTTCAGTGATTGGAGAAATACAATCTGCACTAGGTGCGTGAATTTTTACCTGAGGAATAGCCTTTGCGATTCTGTCAATATCTTCATGATGAATTTTAGACGGTTTTTGGCTAGGGAGTAAACGAGCAAGTTCACAAATTTCTTTTGCAACTTTGGGACTTACTTTACTAAATTCAGAAGTAAAAAAATGCTGTAAAGAACGAGCTTTTGTGGTTTCAATTAATTTTTGTAAAACGCCAAACTCCACCCCATACGGATGCGGTTTAATTTCTTGAGCAACTTTGGGTTGAGTAGTTGTTGCTCGAGGAAAAACTATTTGTTCTGCTCGAGGATTTGTATAAATAATTGTTACGTGAGGATTAACTACTGCAGTTTCTTTTAAGTATTCGTCAACACTTTGGCCACCTTTTTGATAATATCCATCAAGATCTATTTGAATACGAGTTCCGTGATCTTTAGACCATTCTTTTTGACCTTCACGTAAAATATCTGGTTTATTTTTTGCAGTATCAATTTTAAGATCGCACCAATATGCAGGAACATCAGAAGCAGTTTTAGACATAATTTTTGATGGGCGACCTGTTGTTAATTGGCCATACATCACACTTGCCGAAATACCAATTCCTTGTTGACCTCGACTTTGTTTAAGACTGTGAAATTTACTCCCATAAAGCAGTTTTGCAAAAATACGCGCTACTTGCTTTTTTACAATTCCAGGACCATTATCTTCAATGATTACTCTAAAGCGATCATTTTCCATGTCAATAATTTCAACGGAAATCTCAGGTAAAATACCTGCTTCTTCACAAGCATCAATTGAATTATCCACTGCTTCTTTAATCGTTGTTAAAAGTGCTTTTCTTTTATTATCAAAACCAAGCAAATGCCTATTTCTAGCAAAAAATTCTGCAACTCCAATATCGCGTTGTTTAGTTGCGAGTTGTTCTGCAGTAACTTTTTGATTTTTTTTAGTAGAAGAAGGTGTAGAATCTTCCTTTGTAGAAAATGTTTTTTGAGTTTCTTTTTCAGCCATACCTATTTCACGACAAATATGAAAAGATATCTATTTTTAAAGATTGTTGTTTGAAAGACTCAACATGAAGAAAATATAATTAAAAATAAAATTATTAAACTAAACATAATTGTTTGTTTGAATCTATAGTTATATCTTTACATACAGAAGTATCGCCTTGTAAAACAAATGCATTCATTAAGCAACTTTCTTTATCTTTAAGAGAAGAAATTGTTTCGCAAAGAGTTTGATCATTAAAATGAGCGGCAAAATGAGTTATACAAACTGTTTTTTTTGTAACATCTTTTGTAAGACCTAATTGTTCACAACGAGCAATCGCTTCATCTTTTGTTTGAGCTTGTAACGCCCACGCCATAGTTGGTTCTTGTGAAGACGCAATAAAAGTAGATGTAGTTGTTAAACTAGTTTGAGAAGACAAAGGACTGGATAAATTACTAGTAAAATTATCTAACGAAGAATTAGATAATTCAAAAGAGCCATTTTGATCGTTTGATTGAACATCAATAGTATCAGGTGATTGCAGGGCCTCGTTTTGATCTAAAACTTGATGAAAAGTATTTGAAAATAAAGTAATTAAAAATAATACCATAATCGCTACAACAATAACGGATACCATAACTATTTTTTTTGAAAAAAAAGTTCTTTTGTGTTGAGGAGGGTTAAGAACAGATCTAATGGTTGAATCCGCGTAGCCTTGAAGTTGCAAATAAGAAACTATTTGTTTTTTAGAGTATCCTTGTTGCAATAAGTGATTAACATAATTTTGTAATTCAAACAACAAATTTTGAGAAATTCCTTTGGGGTGAAAAAGTAGTTCAGAAATGGTTTGCGAAGAATATCCTGATTGTATAAGAGAATTTTTTATTTGCTCATCGCTATAACCTAAGCGACGTTGTTGTTGAATATATGATTGGATTGATTTCATAAAAATCCTCAACTAAATAAAATAAACAATAACGTGTTTATGGTGCATCCCCCATGAAAAAACGCAAGGTAATAAAATATAATAATAATTCTTTTTTTACGTACCAAAAGAAAAAACCTACCACACCAAAAATCAAGCCAGCAATAGGGTGAATAAAAGTAAATATGAGCAAAGCAATAAGACTAAACAGTATAAAAGAAACTATTGAAAATAGAATAGTTATAATAAAAAAATAAATTCCTTTTTTTTTATTGCCCGCATAGCAATTTTTTACAATCATGTTTTGAGAATTATTATTGTTATTATTATAAATAGTAGGCTCATCAGTATTATCATTATTTTGAAATAATTCACCAAGATAAAAAAAAGTAAGTATTTTAAAAAATAGTATAACAAGTAAAGAAATTAATACTAACAAAACCAGAGGTAAAGAAGAAAACCACAAAAGCAGCAACAACATGAATGCTGTAATCAATGAACCTGTTGTTAAAAGTAAAGCAACAAAAAAGGTAGAATTTTTTTTCTTAAAAAAACCTATATGAAATGAGCTGAAAAATTTTACTAAATATGTTGTTGCAAATATTGCAACTGCTAAAAATAGTGCCAAAAATAATAAACCACCTGTTTGAAAAATATCTCCTTGTAAAGATTCTAATACTTGGTGTTGTTGAGAAGATAATTGCGTTCCTGATTGAAGTGTAGATTGTACGTCTTGTGATAAAAACGTAGTATATTGACTAAGAGGATTTAATAATACAAGAGAAATAATAAACAAGCCCAAACCTAAAATAGTCACCACAATTAAAAAAAATAATTGAAAAAACAATTTTTTTGAAAAAATTTCTCGCAAAGTCAAATGATTCTTTGCAAATATAAACCATTGGGAAAAAAGATTAGGATCTGACATACAACACCTCTTCACACTATTAAAAAATACTCCTTTATAAAAGTCGTGATAAATCAAAAAAACATTTATAAACAAACATTTAAAAAGACTAAGTTGTTTTCATTAAAATATGACCTCCACATTTACACACGATCTCAAAATACCAAAAGAACGTATTGCTGTTTTAATTGGTAAAGAAGGCAAAGTTAAAGCCGAGCTAGAAGAAGCATTAAAAACAAGCATTTTTGTAGATTCTCATGAAGGTGATGTGAGATTAAGTGGAACAGATTCTGTAAACATATACATTCTTAAAGATATCATTAAAGCAATTGGGCGAGGATTTAATCCTGAAATTGCTCTTCAATTACTTAAAACAGACTATGTTATTGAAATTATTTCTCTTAGTGAATTTGTTAAAAACCCTGGCCAAATACCACGAATTAAAGGACGAGTTATTGGTAAAGCAGGAAAAGCTAGAGAAACTATCGAAGAATTAACAGATACAAATATTAGCGTTTATGGTAAAACAATTACAATTATTGGTTTTTGTGATAATGTAGGTATTTGTAAGCGAGCAGTCGAAACTCTTCTTAGTGGCAGTCCTCACGCTTCAGTATATACCTGGCTTGAAAAATTTAGACGCCAGCAAAAATTTGAACAACTTGGCGGACTATAAGGATAAACAATTCTATATCCTATATACAGCAACTATCAAAACAGAAAACATACTGATAAAGATACTAAATCATAAATCTAAAAAAAATTATTCTTGTTGTTTTTCACGTTGTTTTTTTTGTGAAATAATATCATCATACAATTTTTCAGGATCTTTATGCACGCCACGTTTTTTAAAAAAATGACAAAGAACATTTAAATCCCTGCGTAATAACTCAGGCGCATTTGGCGAATCAGTTGATGTTCCTTGAGAAAAATCAATAAAAACAGGTTGATCTCCTTGCAGTAAAATATTAAACTCAGATAAATCGCCATGAACCAAACCAGCATCTAAAACTAAAGAATAAACCATATCAATGATTGTTTGAAAAATGCTTTGAGGATCTTTAAAAGCAACATCTTTAAGTTTTGGAGCAGGAGCAGTAAATTCATCAATATATTCCATGACAACAATATTATTTTTAAATACGAGAGGCGCAGGAACGCGAATATGATCTCGTGCTTTGAGAATATTTCTATATTCTCTTTGAGTCCAAGAAAAAATAATCCTTCTTTTTTGGCCTTTTAAGTTATTATATCTGGCGTCTTGGGAAATATATTCATACATTTTGTTAAAATTACAATTTTCTAGACGATAAATTTTTAAAACAACCTTAGAACCATCCTTAGTAGTGGCTACAAAAATATTTGCTTCTTTACCCAGTGCGAGCGCTGTCGTTATTTCTTCAAAATATCCTTGCGATGCTAAGCGCTCAATATTTCGCAAAGTAAAATTATCAAAAACATTACCATACGTTTTCCAAGCTTCACGACTTCTATTAATAACCATAGAGTAAAGTAATAAGTTCTAGTTTAAAAAATAGTCGTTATCCTAAAAAAAGAAAAAAAAGAAAATAAAAACACTAAAGCATACCTGTGCTTAACGCAATAATCATTCCAATACCAAGTAATAAAATAATTATTCCTGCAATAAGGTGTAATCTTTTTAAATTTCTTTTACGAAGTCGTTCTGTTTTATCTAAATTCGTTATTCCTAAAGAAACTCCAACGCTAATAAGCACCATAGGTAAGATAAAAATAATGTTATATAACAATAACATCCACAAGGCATACGATTTTGTTGTAGCTTTTGCAAGAAGACCTAAAATCACAATATAAGGTCCTGAAGTACAAGGAAGTAAAAAAAGACTTACCACAAAACCTATGGCAAAAGCTCCAGGGACACTTGTTATTCCTTTAATTAATGATTTCATCTTTGGTCGCCAAGAAGGGGGAACTTCCACAACAAACCATTTTCCATACCATAAAAAATCTTTAAGATTTAATAAACCAATAAGAATAGCAAGAATTGCAACAACCCAAAAAAATCCATGACCTAATCCTGTTGAAGAAACAACTGTATATAATCCTAAGCCCATTAAAAAATAAGAGATAAATATCGCAAGCGAAAATGCAATTCCCGAAAATAAAGCTTTTTTTGGTTTTTTACCTCCAGCAATAATAGTAGTGAGTAAAATGATAAGTACTGCAAACGCACAAGGATTTATTGCATCTACAAGTGCCGCGCCAATAACAGCCCCTAAAGTTAATTTGTTTCGTGTTGCTGTTTTTTGATCATCTTCAGTTGATGAACTATCTCCACTCACAATAACGGTTTCATTATTTTTTTTATTAGTTAAGGGATCTTCACAAGAACTTACGCATCGTTGTTCTATTTCTTCGATAAATTGTCCTTTAATAGAATTACTCCAGCCCACCAACACCGTATTACCAATAAAAATAGTTGGAACGCCTTGAATTTCTTCACCATAGGATTCAGACATCTGCATAAATAATTCTCGTTCTTCATCATTAAAATATACTTCATGGTTAATAATATTAAGTTGAGGATATGTTTGTACAACTTCTTCTAAATAAGAATGTAATTGCGCGCAATGAGGACAACCCTCGCCATAAAATACGTGAACATCAATTGAATTAGTGGTAGTTGAATTTACTTGCGAAGTCGTGCTATTTATTGTTGTTTCTTGAGCACATACTACAAAGGTCGATATACTTAATAAAAGAACAAAACATATTGCTATAAAACATAATAGATTTTTTTTCATATCAAAACACCATTTTTATAACTTTAAATAAAAATAAGAATTATATAAATGTATTGTTATATACAACAATTAACACCATAAACATATTTATGTATCAAAAATTCTCGCCATAAATATTGATTTAATAATCAAAGAAATTTTCAAAGTTTACCCATGCACATGCATCGGTGCAAATTGCAAAATTACTACAAGCAAGGCAACACCCAAAAGCATCATAAAAATATGTTTAAAAGCCTCTTTTAACGAACAATGTCTATGTAATTGAGGCACTAAATTTACTGCTGCAATATATAAAAAATTTCCTGCTGCAAAAGGCAACATAATAGTTGTAAAACCCTGCACCTTACCTGCAAGTAAAATTCCAAGAAGCGCACCTATAATCGCTGTACTTGCAGATATGAAATTAAATAAAATTGCTCGTTTTTTTGAAAGTCCTGCATAAAGCAATACGCCCATGTCGGCAAGTTCTTGAGGGAGTTCGTGAAATAAAACGGAAACAGTTGTTGCAATACCTACGGGTAAACTCGCCGCATAACTTGCAGCAATTACTAAGCCATCAATAAAATTATGCACTCCATCTCCAATAATATTCATGGGAGCTAAATGATATGCATGACTATGCCCTACTGCTTTTTTTTCCTTTCTAGAATTATGATGATAATGGACAAATTTTTCTACGATAAACATCACAACAAAACCAGCAATTGCCATTAAACCAACAAGTAAAGAATTACCATGAGCGTGTTTGAAACTTTCAGGTAGAAGTGAAAAAAATACTGCACTAAGTAACACACCTACTGAAAAACTCAATAACAACAAAAGCGTTTTTTGAGAAACTTCTTTTTTTAATAAAAAAGGAAGAGCAACAAGTATTGAAAGAATAGAAATAATAAAAACACTTACTAATGTTGCTATAACAAACATACCATAATCACCTAACAAATAATATAAAATATGAAGAGCGTAAAAAAGTGGGCCGGGAGGGATTTGAACCCTCGACTTCTCCCTCTTCAGGGGAGCGCTCTGCCAGTCTGAGCTACCAGCCCGTGTAGGATGAAGAATGAAGACTTTGTTTATAAGCTTTATGATTGCAAGGC